>JAQBTG010000013.1 GCA_027624955.1 Pseudomonadota bacterium | reverse complement strand
GGAGTCTTGAGGACTCCCCGCCGGGCAGTCCGTCAGCCGCTAGGAACTGGATCCCGTGTCGCCGCCCGGCAGGAAGGGATAGGGGTTCGGGTTCGGCGTCGCGGGCGTGGCCTCGGCCGGCGTGTCGCCAGCTTCTTCCATACCGGCATCCGGGTGGGCCTCGACGGCAACTTCTTCCAGGGCGCTCTTGCCCGCCTTCTTGCGCGCACGCTCCTCGGCCCGGGCTACCGCCTGGCGGGCCTTCACGACGATGGCCTCGAGTTCCGAAATCGAGCAGAAGCCGAGTTCGACCGGGCTGCGCGGGCGCAGGTTCGCGCTGTTCCAATGGGTCCGGTCGCGGATCGCGTTGATCGTCGGCTTGGTCGTGCCGAGCAACCGGCCGATCGAGGCGTCTTGGACCTCGGGATAGTTACGCAGAATCCACTCGATCGCGTCGGGCTTGTCCTGGCGCTTGGAGACCGGGGTATAGCGCGCGCCGCGAGGCCGCGAATCGGGCCGCGGGATATCCGACTTGGCGAGATCGAGCTTGCCAGCGCCATCGGCTTCACAGCGCCGGATCTCCTCGATGGTGAGTTGGCCCGCCACGAGGGGATCGAGTCCCTGCATTCCGGGCGCCACTTCGCCATCGGCAATGGCCTGGACCTCCAACTCATGCAGGCCGACGAACTCGGCGATCTGCTGAAAGGTCAGGGTCGTGTTGTCACACAGCCAAACAGCCGTGGCCTTGGGCATCAGGACTTCCGCCATCGGGTCCTCCTTGGGAACATCTGAGGGTTCGGAATTCGCGCAGCGCCATCCGCCGGACCAGCCGGCCGGTGCGCCTAATCGCAGCGATCCGTGAAAACGATAGGGTCTATATACGCCTTGACCGGCCCGGGATAAAGAGCCTCGCGCATCGACGCGGCGGGCGGGGCTAGACCCCGTGGAAATCCTTGTACCAATCGACGAAGCGCGGGATCCCCTCGTCGATCCGCACATGCGGGTCGAAGCCGAAATCCCGCCGGCTTGCATCGATATCGGCATAGGTCGCGCGCACGTCGCCGGGCTGCATGGGCGCGTATTGGATCTCGGCCCGTCGTTGTGTCGCCTCTTCTATCAGGCGGATCATGCGCATCAGCGGCTCGGCGCGGTTGTTGCCCAGGTTGTAGACCTTGTGGGCCGGGCCGCCCGCCGGATCCTTCACGGGCGGGCTGTCCAGGCAGGCCAGGACGCCGGCCACGATATCGTCGATAAAAGTGAAATCGCGCTGCATATCGCCGTCGTTGAAGACCCGGATCGGCTCACCCCTGATGATCGCGCGGGTGAAGATGAAGGCCGCCATGTCGGGCCGGCCCCAGGGGCCGTAGACCGTGAAGAAGCGCAGGCCCGTCGCCGGGATCTCGTAGAGATGGCTGTAGCAATGGCTCATCAGCTCGTCCGCCTTTTTGGTGGCGGCGTAGAGCGAGATGGGCGAATCGACGCGATCCTCGACGCTGAACGGCTGTTTGGTATTGCCGCCATAGACCGAGGAGGAACTGGCATAGACCAGATGGCGCAGGCCCTCGAACCCGCGGCAGAGTTCCAGGATCGCGAAATGGCCGTCGATATTGGAGCGGATATAGGCGGCCGGATTCTCAATCGAGTAGCGCACCCCCGCCTGGGCGGCGAGATGAACCACCCGGTCGATGCCCCGACCCTCGACCGCTGCCGCCAAGGCGCCCTGGTCGGCGATATCCAGCTTGCGGAAGGCGAATCCTTCGCGCCCTTCGAGTTCCGCCAGGCGCGCGGCCTTTAGGGTCGGATCGTAATAGTCGTTCAGATTGTCGACGCCGACGACCGATTCGCCACGGTCGAGCAAAGCCCGGCTGACATGAAAGCCGATAAACCCGGCCGCGCCGGTGACCAGAACGGGCATTGATCCAACCCAAGGAGAAAACGTCGCGGGGGGTATAGCGCAGCGCCGAGCGGAAATCACCCCCGCCGAACAGGCATCCGCGTTATCCGAATGCCGCCGCGCATTGCCGAATTGGCCTTGGCGATACTAAATAGCAGGTGAAACGTTTTCGTCGTCGCGGACCGACCGGTTCGCGACGCTGGTCCTACCCGCGAGGTTCTGCGATGGCACTTGCCGCCGTCACTCTGGATGACAAATACACGCTCGAGCGCGGCCGGGTCTTCCTGACCGGAAGCCAGGCCCTGGCGCGCCTGCCGATGATGCAGCGCCAGCGCGACCGCCATGCCGGGCTCGATACCGGCGGCTTCATCTCCGGCTACCGCGGCTCGCCCCTGGGCGGGCTGGACATGGCGCTCTGGTCGGCCAAACGCTTCCTCTCGGCCCAGGACATCCATTTTTGGCCCGGCGTGAACGAGGATCTCGCCGCAACGGCGATTCTGGGCAGCCAGCAGCTTCACGTCTTCCCGGGCGCCAAGAAGGACGGCGTCTTTTCCATCTGGTACGGCAAGGCCCCCGGTGTTGCCCGCTCCGGCGACGCCTTCAGCCACGGCAATGCAGCCGGCGCGGCGAAACATGGCGGCGTGCTGCTGCTGGCCGGCGACGACCACGCACCCAAATCCTCCACCCTGTCCTGCCAGAGCGAGCTTTTCCTCCAGGCCTCCAAAGTGCCGATCCTCTACCCCGCCGGGGTCCAGGATTTCCTCGATTTCGGCCTCTACGGCTGGGCCCTGTCGCGCTATTCCGGCCTTTGGGTCAGCTTCAAGGTGGTCTCCGACACGGTCGAAGCCTCGGGCTCGGTCGAGGTCGATCCGGACCGCGTGAAGATCGTCGAGCCGACCGATTACACGATGCCGCAGGGCGGCCTGAACATCCGCTGGCCCGACCCCTGGTATCTCCTGGACGACCGCATCGAACTCGAGCGCATTCCCGCGGCCCAGGCTTTCGTGCGGGCCAACGGGCTGGACCGGGTGGTGATGGATTCGCCCAAGGCGCGGCTCGGCATCGTCTGCGCCGGCAAGGCCTATCTCGACGTGCGCCAGGCCCTCGACGACCTGGGCATCGACGAAGACGGCGCGGCCGCCATCGGCTTGCGCATCTACAAGCTGGCCATGACCTGGCCGATCGAGCCCCAGGGCCTGCGCGCCTTCGCCGACGGGTTGGAAGAGATTCTGGTCGTCGAGGAGAAGCACCCCTTCATCGAGCCGCAGATCAAGACCGCGCTCTACGACCTGCCCGATTCGCGCCGCCCGCGGGTCGTCGGCAAGGCCGACCAGGAGGGCAAGCCCCTGCTGTCGCGCTGCCGCGAACTGACCCCGGCCCAGATCGGCCGGGTCATCGCCGAACGCATCTCGTCCTATCACGACAGCGAGCGGATCCGGGAAAGGCTGGCTTTCCTCGACGCCAAACAGCGTTCGATCACCGCCCTGGTCTCGCCGATCGAACGGACGCCCTATTTCTGCTCGGGCTGCCCGCACAACACCTCGACCAAGGTCCCCGAGGGCAGCCAGGCCCTGTCCGGCATCGGCTGCCATTTCATGGCCCAGTGGATGGACCGCAGGACCGACACCTATACCCATATGGGCGCCGAAGGCGTGACCTGGATCGGCCAGGCTCACTTCACCGAAACCAAGCACATGTTCGTCAATATCGGCGACGGCACCTATTTCCATTCGGGCATCCTGGCGGTGCGCGCCTGCGTCGCGGCGAACGTCAACATCACCTTCAAGATTCTCTACAACGACGCTGTCGCGATGACCGGCGGCCAGCCCGCCGACGGCCCGCTGGACGTGCCGATCGTGACCCGTCAGATGCATGCCGAGGGCGTGCGCCGCATCGTCGTGGTGACCGACGAGCCGGAAAAATATCCGGTCGGCACCAGCTTCGCGCCGGGAGTCACGATCCATCACCGCGACGATCTCGACCAGGTCCAGCGCGATATCCGCGAATGGCCCGGGGTTTCGGTCCTGGTCTATGACCAGACCTGCGCGGCGGAGAAGCGCCGGCGGCGCAAGCGCGGCAAGTTCCCGGATCCGGCCAAGCGCGTCTATATCAACGAGCGGGTCTGCGAGGGCTGCGGCGATTGCAGCGAGAAATCCAACTGCCTCTCGGTGATCCCGGTCGAGACCGAGTTCGGGCGCAAGCGCGCCATCGACCAGTCGTCCTGCAACAAGGACTTTTCCTGCCTCAACGGCTTCTGCCCCAGCTTCGTCAGCGTGTTGGGCGGCGGCATGCGCAAGCGCAAGTCGAGCGCCACCGATATCGAGGAATTGAGCGCGCAACTGCCCGAACCCACCCGGCCCGGCGTTGAATCCCCTTACGGCATCCTGGTCACCGGGATCGGCGGCACTGGCGTCGTCACGATCGGCGCCCTGCTCGGCATGGCGGCTCATCTGGAAGGCAAAGGCGTCTCCATCCTCGACATTACCGGCCTCGCCCAGAAGGGCGGCGCGGTACTCAGCCATGTCCGCATCGCCGCCGATCCGGAGGCGCTGCACGCCGTGCGGATCGCCGCGGGCGAAGCCAATCTGGTGCTCGGCTGCGATCTGGTCGTGGCCGCCGGCAAGGAAGCCCTGGCCACGGTCCGAGAGGGCCGCACCATGGCGGTGGTCGACAGCCATGAGACGCCGACGGCGGGCTTCACCCGAAACCCGGATATCCGTTTCCCGGGCAAGGCGCTGACCAAGCTGATCTCCGAGGCCACGGGCACGGGCAATGCCGAATTCCTCGATTCGACGACCCTGGCTACCAATCTGCTGGGCGATTCCATCGCGTCCAACCTGTTCATGCTGGGCTATGCCTATCAGCGCGGCCTGATCCCGGTCTCCAGCGAGGCGATCCTGCGGGCCATCGAGCTGAACGGCGTCGCCGTGCCGATGAACACCCGGGCCTTCCTCTGGGGCCGTCAGGCGGCCCATGACCTGCCCAGCGTCGAGCAGGCCGCCAAGCCCGCCACGGGTGTGCCCGCGATCCGGCGCCTGTCGGAGACCCTGGACGAGTTGATCGACCGGCGGGCGACCGACCTCACCGCCTACCAGAACACGGCCTATGCCCGGCGCTACCGCGATTTCGTCGAGCGGGTCCGCGCGGTCGAGCAGGAAAAGGCCAACGGCATGACCGGCCTGGCCGAGGCCGCAGCGCGCTATCACTACAAGCTGCTGGCCTATAAGGACGAATACGAGGTCGCTCGGCTTTATGCCGACCCGGCCTTCCTGGCCGGGCTGCGCGACCGTTTCGACGGCGACTTCAAGCTCGAATTCAACTTGGCCCCGCCGATCCTGGCGCCGCGCGATCCGGTCACCGGCGAACTCAAGAAGATGACCTTCGGGCCCTGGATGCTGCCCGCCTTCCGCGTCCTGGCGAAGCTACGCTTCCTGCGCGGCTCCGCCCTTGATCCCTTCGGCAAGTCGGCCGAGCGTCGGCGCGAACGCGCGCTGATCGAGGAATACGAGGAGACGATGGGCGATATCCTGACCGGGCTGAACCACGACAACCACGCCCTGGCCGTCGAGATCGCCGGCCTGCCCGAGCATATCCGCGGCTATGGCCATGTGAAGGAGCGCCATCTGGCCGCCGCCGAAGCGCGGCGGGGGGAACTCCTCAAGGCCTGGCGCAGCCCGGCGGTTCCGGAACAGGCGGCGGAATAAGCGGAGAGGACCGTCGTCGCGGGCGCGTAGCGTCGCGCCCGCGATAGCGATCAGGCGTCCTTGACCCCCTTGGCGATGCGGTCGCCGATCGAAGGGTCGATCTTGCGCCAATAGTCGAAGGCCCGTTCCAGAACGGGGTTGGAAACGCCGTTCTTGAGATGTCCGACGACATTGGAGACCAGACGGTCGCGCTGCGCGTCGTCCATGACATCGCGTACCAGGGTGCCGGCCTGGCCGTAGTCGTCATCGTCCTTGCGCAGTGTGTAGGCGGCACGGATCAAGCGCCCGCTGGCCTCCCAGGTCTCCGTCTGCGGATAGCGCTCGCCGTCGGCCGCGGGACCGCCCTTGGAGTTCGGTGCGTAGACCGGATCCGAGATATTCTGGACGCGCATGGCGCCGTCCTTGCTGTAGCTGTGCACCGGCGATTTCGGCCGATTGACCGGGATCTGCCTGTAGTTCACCCCCATGCGGGCGCGATGGGCGTCGGAATAGGCGAACAGCCGGCCCAGCAGCATCTTGTCCGGGCTCGAGCCGATGCCGGGCACGAGGTTGTTGGGCTCGAAGGCCGCCTGCTCGATCTCGGTGTGATAGTCGGTGGGATTGCGGTCGAGGGTCATGCGCCCGACTTTGATCAGGGGGTAGTCGCCGTGCGGCCATACCTTGGTCAGGTCGAACGGGTTGAAACGATATGTCTCGGCCTCTTCGAAGGGCATGATCTGCATGTGGAGAGTCCAGCTCGGATGCTCGCCGCGCGCGATCGCGTCGTAGAGATCGCGGGTGTGGTAGTCGCCGTCCTCGCCGGCCAAGCGGTCGGCCTCGGACTGGGTCAGGCACTCGATCCCCTGGTCGGTCTTGAAATGGTATTTCACCCAGGATCGCCGACCCGCGGCACTCACCCACATATCTCATCGAGGAAAATTTGCCCCGCTTCGGTTAACGCGACGTTCCGCGTGGTGCGCCGCAGCAGGGTCGCGCCAAGCTCGCCTTCCAGCCATTTGATCGCCCGGCTCAAAGCTGGCTGTGCGATATGCAGGCGTTCGGCGGCGCGGCGGAAATGCAGATCCTCGGCGACCGCCACAAAATAGCGCAGATGATGCAATTCGATATTCATATTGATGCCATAGGAGCATCAAACCATAGCAATTTGATATTGGACGGGCAATGAAAGCCACGCTAGCTTGGCGCCAATTGTAGCGGCGCAGCAAAAATTGGAGACGGCAATGGCGGCCACGAGCCCAGAAGTGAAAAAGGCCCTTGAAGTAATCTTCGCGGCCGATTCGGATATCTACCAGGAGCGCGGGTTTCAGCGCCGCATCGGCTATGGCGAGCGCCCGGCGCTGGTGATCATCGATCTGGCGAATGCCTGGACCCGCCCCGGTTACGCCTTCACCTGCGACGATATGGACGTGATTATCCCGACCAATCAGGCGCTGTTGAAGGCTGCGCGGGCCAAGCGCATCCCCATCGTTTACACCACCACCGCCTATCAAGACCCCAAGGGCCCGCATTCCGACACCGGCCTCTGGCATCGTAAAATTCCGGTGGAAACCCTGTTGGAAGGCAGTGAAGAGGCGTCGATCGACGACCGCATCGCGCCGCAAGATGGTGAGATGGTGATCGTCAAGAAACGCGCCAGCGCCTTTCACGGCACCTATCTCGCCGGTTATTTGCGCGCCCAGCGCGTCGATACGGTGATCCTTACCGGGGTGACGATGGCCGGCTGCGTGCGTCATTCCACCGAAGACGCCATCGCTGAGGGCTTTCGCCCGATCGTGGTACGCGAAGGCGTCGGCGACCGGGTGCCTGGCGTGGTTGAATGGAACCTGTTCGATATCGACGCCAAGTTCGGCGATGTCGAGCCGGTCGACAAAGTGCTCGAATATCTCGGCGGCATAGAGCCCTTCGCCAATCGCTAGAAGTCCCTCATCGCCGGGCGGGCGCATCCGCGTCACATGACTTCTTGGGGCCCACCGCGCATAAGCTCGGGCGCGCGGTCGCGCTTGCCGGAAGGCCGGGTTGCCTTCCGGAAGTGGCGGGCTAGGCGCGAGCGGTGATTTGGGTATGATAGCCGCGCTCGGGCGATTCTGCCGAGCTCGCACGGTTGCCATGGCGAGGCGATGAAAAACAACAAGCGCTATTCGATATTCAGCTTGGCGCGAAATGCGCGCAAGTATCATGAGAATTGGGCGGAGGCATGGCGCAGCCCCGAACCCAAGCCGTCTTATGACGCCATCGTCGTCGGCGGCGGCGGCCATGGCCTGGCCACCGCCTATTACCTCGCCAAGGAACATGGCCTCACCAATGTGGCGGTGGTCGAGAAGGGCCCCATCGGTCTCGGCAACACCGGGCGCAACACCACCATCGTCCGCTCCAATTATTTATGGGATGAAAGCGCGGCGATCTATGAATTGTCGCTAAAGCTTTACGAGGGCCTCAGCCAGGACCTCAATTTCAACATCATGCTGAGCCAGCGTGGGTTGATCAGCCTCGCGCATAACCAGCATGACATGCGCGAGATCCAGCGCCGGGTTAACGCCATCCGCCTGAACGGCATCGATTCCGAAATGCTGACTCTGGCCGAGCTGCGCGACCTGGTGCCGATTCTCAACCTCTCGCCCAATTCACGCTATCCCGTCATTGGCGCCGCGATCCAGCGGCGCGGCGGAGTCGCCCGCCATGATGCGGTAGCCTGGGGCCTGGCGCGCGGCGCCGACGCACGCGGCGTAGACATTCTGCAGCACACGGAAGTGACGGGCTTCCGCATTCAGTCCGGGCGCGTCGCGGGCGTGGAGACCAGCCGGGGCTTCATCGCCGCGCCCAAGGTGGCGGTCGCCGTCGCCGGTCATTCAAGCGTGCTCGCCGAAATGGCGGGATTTCGCATGCCGATCCAAAGCCACCCACTTCAGGCTTTGGTGTCGGAACCACTCAAGCCGATTTTTAACACGGTCCTGATGTCGTCCGCCGTGCATGTCTATCTTAGCCAGTCCGATCGCGGTGAGCTGGTGATGGGCGCGGGCATCGACGGCTATAATTCTTATGCGCAGCGCGGCAGCCCGATGGTTCTCGAAGACATGCTGGCCGCCGCCGTCGAACTGTTCCCGGTATTCAGCCGCATCAAGATGATGCGGCAATGGGGGGGCATCGTCGATGTCTGCCCGGATGCGAGCCCGATCATCGGCAAGACACCGGTGTCGGGGCTCTATTTCAATTGCGGCTGGGGCACTGGCGGCTTCAAGGCGATCCCGGGCTCGGGTTTTGTCTTCGCCCACACCATCGCAAAAGGCGAGCCGCATGAAATCGCGGCACCGTTCGCGCTCGATCGCTTCACCAGCGGTGCGCTGATCGACGAGCACGGCGCCGCCGGCGTGGCGCATTAGGCCATGTTGCAAATAGCCTGTCCCCATTGCGGCCCGCGCGACGAGAATGAATTCTCCTGCGGCGGCGAGGCGCATATCGCGCGGCCCAAGCAGCCCGACGCGATCTCCGACGCTGAATGGGCCGATTATCTGTTTATGCGCACCAACCCCAAGGGCGCGTTGGCCGAGCGCTGGTGCCACACCGTCGGTTGCCGACGCTGGTTCAATGTTGAGCGTGACACCGTGACCCACACGATTCTTCGGGTCTACGCCATGGGTGCGCCGCGCGGCGGCGGTGGCGGCGCATGAAACGCCAGCGTCAGCGCCTCGATGTCGGCGCCCGAATCGACCGCGGCCAGCGTTTGGCGTTTCGCTTCAACGGCAAATCCTATGAGGGCTTTAGCGGCGATACCTTGGCTTCGGCCTTGGTTGCCAATGGTGTCCGTCTGGTCGGCCGGAGTTTCAAATTTCACCGCCCGCGCGGCATTTATTCAGCCGGCATGGAAGAGCCCAACGCCTTGGTCCAATTGGGCACAGGCGCGGCGAGTGAGCCCAATTTGCGCGCGACACAGGTCGAGCTTTTCGACGGCCTTGAAGCTGCAAGCGTCAATTGCTGGCCGAGCGTCAATTTCGATATCTGGTCGCTCAATGACCGCGTCTCCAGCATGTTGCCGGCCGGTTTCTACTACAAGACCTTCATGTGGCCGAAGAGCTTTTGGCACCACTACGAAAAAGTGATCCGCAAGGGGGCTGGCCTTGGCACCACGCCCGAACAGCCCGATCACAACATTTACGACAAGCGCCACCAGCATTGCGATGTCCTTGTGGTTGGCGGCGGGCCGGCCGGAATTTCGGCCGCGCTGGCGGCCGGGCGCGCTGGTGCGCGGGTCATCTTGGTCGATGAACAGGCCGAGTTGGGCGGCGCGCTTCTCGGCAATGGCGAGCGTATCGAATCGCGCTCCGGCGTCGATTGGGCGCTTGGCGCGCGCGCTGAATTGGATGCTATGGCGGAGGTGCAAGTGCTCAGCCGCACCACAGCGTTCGGTTATTACGACCATAATTATTTGCTGATGGTCGAGCGGGTAAATGACCATTTGGGCGCGCCCGCCGGGTCGCTGCGCCAACGCCTGTGGAAAATTCGCGCCCGCCAGGTGGTGTTGGCTACCGGCGCGATCGAGCGCCAGATGGTCTTCGCCAACAACGACCGGCCGGGAATCATGCTGGCCGGCGCGGCTCAGACCTATGTCAATCGCTATGGCGCCAAACCGGGTAACCGGGCGGCATTGTTCGTCAACAATGACAGCGCCTATCGCGCCGCCCTCGATCTGGCTGAGGCGGGAATTCGGGTCGAGGCGGTAGTCGATATGCGCGCCAATCCGACTGGCGAGGCGGTGGCGGCGGTGCGCGAGCGCGGCATCGAAATTTTAGCGCACCACGCCGTTGGCGGCGCGCTCGGCAACAAGCGTCTACGTGGTATTGAAGTGCTCGCGCTCAATGAAAAAGGCGATGGTTTCTCCGGCGATATCCGCCGCCTGCGCTGCGATCTGTTGTGCCTCTCGGGTGGCTGGAGCCCCACCGTGCACCTGTTCTCACAGGCCGGCGGCAAGCTCGATTTCGACGAGAAACAGGCTTGCTTTGTGCCCGGCGAAGCCCGTCAGGCGGTTTCATCTGCTGGCGCGGCAAACGGTGTCTTTGCCCTTTCAGGAAGCCTCGCTGGCGGCGCCGAGGCGGGCCGCGAGGCCGCGCGGAAAGCCGGTTTCGACGACCCGAGCGCGCCCGCGGCTTTGCCCGTCAGTCTGCCCGAGGTCAAGCCACTTAACCCGGTGTGGCGCCTGCCGCCAGTATCCAAGGGCGAAATGCGCTTTGTCGATCTTCACAACGACGTCACGGTATCTGATATCGAGCTGGCGGCGCGCGAGGGCTACCGCGCGATCGAACATTTAAAACGCTACACCACCGCTGGCATGGGTCCCGACCAGGGGCGGACGGGCAACATGCACGCCCTCGCCATCCTGGCCGATATTGAGGGCACGACGATCCCTGAAGTTGGCACCACCACGTTTAGACCACCTTATACGCCTGTGCCCTATGGCGTCATGGCCGGGCGCGATGTCGGCGTGCTCGCCGATCCGGTGCGCATGACCGCGATCCATGGCTGGCATGAGCGCTCGGGCGCCGTATTCGACGATGTCGGCCAGTGGAAACGGCCCTGGTACTACCCCCGCGCCGGCGAGGATATGGCAGCGGCAGTGCAGCGCGAATGCGTGGCGGCACGGAACGGCGTGGCGCTCCTGGATGCCTCCACTCTCGGCAAAATCGATATCCACGGGCCCGACGCCGCCGAATTTTTGAACCGCATCTACACCAATGCTTGGAGCAAACTCGCCGTCGGGCGCTGCCGCTATGGGTTGATGCTGGGCGAGGACGGCATGGTTCTCGACGACGGCGTGACCACTCGGTTGGGTGAGGCGCATTATTTCATGACCACCACCACCGGCGGCGCCGCTCGGGTGATGGCGTGGATGGAAGATTGGCTGCAATGTGAGTGGCCAGATTTGCAGGTTTATCTGACCTCGGTAACCGAGCAATGGGCGACGCTCTCGCTTTCCGGGCCGCACGCCCGCCGGCTGCTGAGCGAGCTGGCTGAGGGTATCGATCTTACGCCAGAGGCTTTTCCTCATATGGCGGTGCGCGAGGGCCGAGTCGCCGGCATCGATGCACGCATCTTCCGCGTCAGTTTCACCGGCGAGCTTGGCTATGAGATCAGCGTCGCCAACCGGTACGGACTAGCGCTGTGGCAGGCTTTTCTGCGCGTCGGTGAAAATTACGACCTGACCGCGATCGGCACCGAGGCGCTGCATGTGTTGCGCGCCGAGAAAGGTTATATCGCGGTTGGTCATGACACCGATGGAACGACAACGCCGGGCGATCTCGGTATGGATTGGATCGTCAGTAAAAAGAAAGATTTCATCGGGCGCCGTTCGCTTGCGCGTGCCGATTCCGTCCGTCTAGACCGCAAACATTTGGTTGGTCTGCTGCTCGAGGCGAGGGTGCCCGAAGGGGCGCAGATTGTCGCTGAACACCGCCGCCGGCCGCCGATGAAAATGATCGGCCATGTCTCTTCATGTTACGACAGCGCCACGCTCGGCCGGCCGATCGCCCTGGCGTTGATTGTCGGCGGACGTGAGCGCATGGGCGAGACGGTCACAATCCCCCTGACCATGGAAGGGCGCGTGGTGAAAGCGGAAATTGTCAGCCCAGTATTTTATGATCCTGCGGGAGAGCGGTTGAATGCCTGATCCCTCGCTCCGTCAGAGCCCCTTGGCGACGCTTCATCTCGGCAGCCGGGCGGCGCAACCCGCGCCTGGCGCCAAGGTCCATTTGGCTGAAAAGCGCGCCGTCGTCAAAATCAACTTGCGCGCCGACCCGGCCAACGCGGTGCTGATGCAGGCACTCGCGCGCGCGCTCGGCTATGAACTGCCGAGTGACCCGAATCGGACAAATGGCGAAGGGGACCGCGGTGCGCTTTGGTTGGGCCCCGACGAATGGCTGCTGACGGCCCCGGGCGGGCAGGAAAAGGCGCTCTTCGAGACGCTGTCGCAAGCAGCGACGGGCCATCATGCGGCACTCAGCGACGTCAGCGATGCGCGCATCGTCTTGGCGCTGTCAGGTTCGCGCGCCCGCGAGGTGATGGAGAAAGGCTGTAGCCTGGACCTCCACCCCCGCGCCTTTCAAACCGGGCATTGCGCGCAAACCCGCCTCGCACGCGCTGCGATCTTGCTGCATCAGACCAGTGATGCACCGGCCTATGATATTCACGTTGCATGGAGTTTCGCCGCTTATCTCTGGGTGTGGCTGGAGGATGCAGCGGCGGAATTTGGGTTGGCGGTCGGCAACGATAGCTAAGAAGGCAGCGATCTAGTCGGCCATCTGCGGCCCGCTGGCGTTGAGATTGCGCATGTCGGTCTTGATGTGGAGCAGCGAAGGCCGGCTGTTTTCGGCCAGCGCCGCGTCCAGAGCATCGGGAAAATCCTCTGTCCGTTCGACGCACCAGGCGGCGGCGCCATAGGCCCTGGCCAGGGCGGCGAAATCCGGACTATTCATCACCGTGCCATAGAGCGCCTCGCGCCCGCCCCGGCGGTACTGATGCGTGGCGATCGAGCCATACATGCCATTGTCGAACAGCAGCACCGTAAACGGTAGATTTTGCTGAACGCCGGTGACGATCTCCTGTCCCGTCATGAGAAAGCCACCATCTCCGACCAGCGCGACAACCTGTGAATTGGGCCGCGCCAGTTGCGTGCCGATGGCGCCCGGAACTCCATATCCCATGGCGCCGAGGCAGGCGGCGAATTGACTGCGCGGTGCACGGAACTCGAAATAGCGGTGCAGCCAGCCGGCAAAGGCGCCGGAATCATTCACCAGACAGGCATCGTCCGGCAGTTGGCGGCGCAAATGCGCGACGATTTCGACCATGTCGACGGCGCCCAAACATTGCGCGGTTGCGTCGAGACCCGGCGTGGCGTGGGCGATGTGTTCCCGGTGGCGCGCTTCACGCCATGACAGACGGCTGTTTGACGGCGCGCTTAGCAGGCGTTCGGTGAGCGCCTGCAGGCTGGGCGTAAGATCGGCCTCAAGCCCGACATGCGGCGAGGTCTGGGCGAAAGCCGCGCTTTCGGGATAAATATGTATCACTTGCTGGTCAGCGCGGAGCAGCGAGAATCCTTGCAAGGTCGCGCCGTCGGGCCGCGCGCCGGCAATTATGACGAGATCAACATCGGCCCAGAATTTTTCCTGATAGGGCGCGAGTCGAAGGCCAAAATGCCCGAGGTTGGCGGCATGTTCATGCGTCAGGATATCCTGCCGGCGAAACGCGCTGACCACACCGGCTCCCGCGGCCTCGGCAAAGCGCGCCACGGCACCATGCGCGCCTTCAAAATTGATCTGTTCGCCGCCGATGATCACGGGGTGCTGGGCCGCGTTGATCATGCGCGCTGCTTCGTCGAGCGCCTGCGGCTTGGGGGCGAGCGCCGCGCGCGGCTTGGCGGTGGGAATTTGTACCCCGTTCGCCTCGCCTTCCGTGACGTCTTCTGGCAGTACCACGGCGACCGGCCCCGGCCGCCCGGCGACTGCAAGCCGGAGCGCTTCCGCCGTTGCTGCCGCGACATCCTCAGGCCGCATGACTTCGATTACGCCTTTGGTCATCGGCCCGAAGGCGGTCGGATAGTCGATTTCTTGGAACGCCTCGCGCCCCATCTCTCCCGTCGGCACATGGCCGATAAAGAGTACCAGCGGCGTCGAATCTTGTTTGGCGGTATGCAGGCCGATCGAAGCATTGGTGGCGCCGGGGCCGCGGGTGACGAAAGCGATGCCAGGTTTTGCCGTTGCCTTGGCGTAGGCCTCGGCGGCGAAAGTAGCGCCTGATTCATGGCGGTTGAGTACGAGGCGGATGCGCGACTGCGCCTGGCGCAAGGCTTCCAGCACGGTGAGATAGCTCTCACCGGGAACGCAAAATCCGGTATCGACGCCATGTTCCAATAGCGTTGCAACCAGCGCTTCGCCGCCGTTCATCGCTGTGAATTCTCAGCCAGCGAAGCGCGGCTCGGCCAGGCCGGTGGCGCCGGTCCCGGTGATCGCGAAAACGCCGCCCGCTTGTGGCTGTTTGGCCAAGTCGTCATCACTCAAAAAGATGCTGGCGCAGGTGAGGTAGATGATGTCCAGATCGTCGCCGCCGAACATTGGGCAGGTCGGGCGCTGCACTGGTAACTCGATGGTGCGATCCAGCGTGCCGTCGGGTGCCCAGCGCGCCAGGCACCAGCCGTCCCACATGGCGTTCCACAGATAGCCCTCCGAATCGACAGCAGAGCCGTCTGGTTTGCCTTGCATATCCTTGGTCGAGGCAAAGACGCGACGGTTGGTAATCGCACCGCTTACGGTATCCAAATCATAGGCCCAGATGGTGTCGATGCCGAGATCGGCATAATAAAGAATGGCACCGTCGGGACTGAAGGCGAGGGAATTAGAGCAAATGATATTGCTCTCCGCCTTATGCACACTGAGGTCGGCGTCAAGACGATAAAGGCCGCCGAGCGGCTCGACCATGAGATCGTCCATCGTGCCTGCCCAAAAGCGGCCCTGGCGGTCGCAGCGGCCGTCATTCAGGCGGGTTTGCGGTGTTTCGGCCTCGATTTCATGAATGGTCTCGCTGGTACCGCGGTCCAAATCGTAGGCGCGGAAGCCGCCATAAAACGCCACCATCAGCCCGCCATTCCGACGCAAGGCAAGCGATCCAGGCTCCTCATCCACCGGCCAGGTTTCGACGCCGCCAGAAGCCGGCGTGAAGCGATTGATCGATTTTCCTTTGATGTCGACCCAATAGAGCACTTTCTCTTCTGGGCACCAGACCGGGCCCTCGCCAAGTACATTCTTACAGTCCACCACGCATTCGATCTCGACCATTGTCGTCCCTCGGACTAGTGTTTCTCCCGCCACGTGACGGGGCGAGATAATCGGGGCAAACACGGGCCGCGTCAACGCGCGCGGCTGTCCCATACGGGGGATTAATGAAAAAGAAATCTGACGGCCTGCGCGGCTCGCTGACCAGCTATGGCGATGCCGGCTTTTCCTATTTTTTGCGCAAATCCTTCGCCAAATCGATGGGCTATAGCGACGACGAGCTGGAGCGCCCAGTGGTCGGCATCGCCAACACCGCGAGCGGCATGGTCAGTTGCCACGGCACGGTGCCGCAGCTTGTTGAGGCCGTGAAGCGCGGTGTCACCGCCGCCGGCGGCCTGCCGCTCGATTTCCCAACCATTTCGCTGGGGGAGCCGTTCCTCAACCCAACCAGCATGCTGTTCCGCAATCTGATGGCGATTGACACTGAGGAAATGATCCGCGCGCATCCGGTCGATGCCGTGGTCCTGATCGGCGGCTGTGACAAGACTGTTCCGGCGCAACTGATGGCGGCGGCTAGCGCCGATGTACCGGCGATTATGCTCGTCACCGGCCCGATGATGACCGGCAGCCACCGGGGAGAGCGGCTCGGCGCTTGCACCGATTGCCGGCGTCTCTGGGGCGAGCATCGCGGCGGGCGAGTCGATGCAGCGGAGATCGAAGAAATTTCCGGGCGGCTGATGCCGACGTCGGGCACCTGCATGGTGATGGGCACAGCCAGCACCATGGCCTGCGTTACCGAGGCACTCGGCATGATGCTGCCGGGCGGCGCGGCGATTCCGGCGGTCCATTCCGATCGTTTGCGCAATGCCAGCGAAAGCGGCGCCGCGGCCGTCCGGATGATCGAAAACGGCGGCCCGCGGCCCAGCGAGATTATCACCCCCGCGTCGCTCAGCAACGCCTTCCGGGTTCTCCTCGCAATCGGCGGCTCGACCAATGGCGTTATCCACCTTGCGGCGCTCGCCGGCCGGCTCGGCATTGAAATTGACTATGCTGCGCTCGATCGTATGGGCCGTGAGACGCCGGTTTTGGTCGATCTCAAACCATCCGGCGCGCATTACATGGAGGATTTGCAGAAGGCTGGTGGTCTCGCGCCGCTGTTGCGCGAATTGGCGCCGCTTCTTGATCTCGACTGCATGACCGTGACTGGCCGCAGCCTCGGCGAAGAGCTCGATGCCGCCGCACCACCCTGGCCGCAGGAGGTCGTGCGCCCGCGCGATAATCCGCTTCATGCCGAGGGCGGCATCGCCGTTCTTGGCGGCAATCTAGCGCCGGGCGGGGCGATCATCAAACATTCGGCGGCGACGCAGGCGCTGCTCAGCCATGAAGGCCGCGCCGTGGTGTTCGATTCGCTCGACGATATGGCCGCGCGTATCGACGATCCAGCGCTCGACGTGACGCCGGAGGATGTGCTGGTGCTACGCAATGCCGGGCCAATCGGCGCCCCCGGCATGCCCGAAGCCGGATACATCCCGATCCCGAAAAAACTCGCCGCGGCCGGGGTCAAGGACATGCTGCGCATTTCCGACGCTCGCATGAGTGGCACCGCGTTTGGCGCTATCGTCCTCCACCTTTGCCCCGAAGCGGCGATCGGCGGCCCGCTGGCGCTAGTACAAAACGGCGACCGCATCCGTTTGGATGTCGCCGCCCGCAGTCTGGATGTCTTGGTGTCGGACGAAGAATTGGCAACACGCCGCGCCGCCTGGACTCCGCCCGCGCCCCATCCCGGCGCCGAGCGTGGCTGGCTCGCCCTGCATCTCGCCCATGTTCAGCAGGCTGACAAAGGTTGCGATATGGATATTTTGGCCGGCAAACCAAGCGGCGCGCGGACGCCGCTGTAGCGGGTTAACCGCCGCCGCAGAGCGCCCGCAGCGCGGCGCATGCGGCGCCGTAGCCATTGTCGATATTGACCACCACCACGCCAGGAGCACAGCTCACCAGGGACGAGAACAAGGCGGTCTCGCCGCCGCGCGCCACGCCGTAGCCGGTTGAGGTCGGCACCGCGATCACCAGGCCCGGCACCAATCCACCGATGACGCTCGGCAGCGCGGCATCGAGCCCGGCGACGGCGATCACGATGCGGTGGCGTTTGATTTCGTCGATACGCTCCATCAGGCGCCACAACCCGGCGACACCGACATCGTTGATTTCGAGACAAGGCGTGCCGTAATAGGCGAGGGTGCGCGCTGCCTCGCGGCTGACCCGCACATCGGAAGTGCCGGCGGTGACAATGGCCGTCTCCAATTTGCCGGTAGGCGCCGCCACGCTGCCGAAAATGCCCGTGCGCGACAGCGGCTCATAATCGATCCGCGCAGCCAACGCCGGCGGTAGGGATTTCAGCGCCGCCGCATCGAGACGCGTCAGCAACAGGCTGTCATCGCCGGCCTGCTCGAGAATGGCGGTCAAATGTTCGTCTGATTTGCCGGCACAAAGGATGGCTTCGTCAAAGCCGAGGCGTTCGCGCCTCTCAACGTCCAGTTTGATGTCGCGCTCAACCATTCGCCATTGGCCGAAGAAAGGCTGAGCCCATGCGGTAGGCTTGGAAGTCCAGCGGTTTATCGATTCCCTCCGCCTCGAGCATGGCGGTGATGACGGTACGCAGATCGCCCGCGCCGGTTTCGCTGAGGATCTCGAGGCCGGGCGCATCAAGCTCGATCACCACTTCCTTCTTGCGGATGCGACAACGCACCGTGTGCGCGCCGAGACGGCGGGAGACGAATTTCTCCACCGCGTCAATTAAAGTTAGTAAATCGCTCTCGATGCGCAATCCGGTTTCGATCCGGCTGGAAAGGCACGGCGCCGCCGGCAGTTCGGCCAGATCGTCGAGTTCTAAATGGCGCGCGATGGCGCGCACCGTGGCTTTGTCGATGCCCGCCTCGACAAAGGGATGGCGCACACCCCGGCGCAGCGCGGCTTCCAGCCCGGGGCGGTAATCGCCAAGATCGTCGAGATTGGTGCCCGACAGCACGCTATGCTCGGTCACGGCGGCGATGCCGTCATAGAGATTGGTTTTGCAATAGAAGCAGCGGTTGACCGGATTGGCGCGGTAATTCGGGTCGTCGAATTCGCCGGCGTTGAATTCACGCAAGCGCCACCCTTCCTGCGCGGCATAGTGGTGGACCCGCGCCGTGGCATCGCCTGGGACGGCCGGCGAGAGCGCATGGAACATCTCAAAGTTCTGGCCCGCCAGGCGTCCGGCAATAATAGCCAGCGTCATGCTATCGACGCCGCCGCTGACGGCAATTGCTGCGTGGGTGAAATCGCTGAGCACCTCGCGCAACACCGATAATTCGGGCAAAAGGGGCTCAGTCATCTCGTTCCTTCCGCTGCAGTGCGGCGTCTTCGGCGGCGCGCCTCCGCGCCATGCGCCCAGCATGTCCGCCATCGCCCGCCGCCACTTGATTGATTTCCATTTTCGCAGTTGCCACCCCGGTGGGGCGTGTCACTAGCTTCACGCCACGCACAAGTTCGCGCGCCAGCACGGCACGCCGGCTGACTTCCCAGCGCAGGCCGAGCGTTGTTGTCTCATTGAAACACGCGGCGGTCACCGCCTCGCGCGCATCGGGGCGGGCAAGCAGTTGGATCTGTGCCGCGATCCGTCCCTTCTTGCCGAACACCGGCATGTGCACAACATCGAGCACGCCATCGAGTGCGCGCAAATTGTCCAGCCCAGCGGCCAGGTCTTCTGGGCTTTGGTCGTCGATTTCGAAGCGCAACACCACCACTTGATCCTCGGCGATCGATCCGCCGGTGCTTTCGAATTCTAGCACGCGCAAGACGTTACTGATGCCGGGAAAGTCCTTGGTGCCAAAGCCGATGCCGCTTCCGGCCAGGCGCTCCGGTGGGTGCACGCCGCCCTGTTCCGGGCCGAGATGGGCAAGAATGGCGGCGCCGGTTGGCGTGATGCGCTCACCTTTGCGGCCATCGTCATGCAGGGTGAAGCCCTTTAGAAGCTCGACCACGGCGGGCGCCGGCAGCGGCAATTCGCCATGCGCGCTGTTCACGCGGCCCGCACCCATCGGCAGAGAGGAAACCGACCAGCGCGCGTCTCCGCGTTGGTTGATGAGATGCGCGGCGCCAACGATATCGGCGATCGAATCCCAGGCGCCGACCTCGTGAAACGCTACATCTTCCGGGTCGACGCCATGCACTGCGCCTTCGGCCACAGCGAGGCGAGCGAAAATATCTTGCGCCCGATCGCGCGTGCCGTCCGGCAATTCGGCTGCGCTGAGGCGGGTGCGAAGCGCGCGGAAATGCGTGTGTTGCTCGCCGCCATCTTCGGCCGGCAGTGCGACGTCAAAGCGTGTTCCGTTAAGCGTGTGATCATGGTGCGCCAGGACGCGGAGATCGATCAATTGTGGCAGGCCGGCGGCACGGATAGCCGCCAGCGCGCCGTCTGCTTCGCTGGGATGGGCGTCGAGCAAAGCGGCGACGAACATATCGCCGGCGACGCCACCAACAGCATCAAGATGAATGCGCCGGGACATAGCGAATTCCGTCATCAATTTCAGTCATTTAAGAATCGCTCAAAATAAGACGCTTGGAAAGTGCACACAACTCCGCATGCGCTAATCGGGCGCCGGGCGCATATCGCCGAAATGCCGGGTCAGACCCATCAGTTGGCGGTCGCGCCATTTCTGGCGGGCCGGCACCTCTGCCACCGGCGTGGTGTGCTCCATCTCGACCGCCAAGCGGGCGATCAGCTCCGGGTTCAACGGGTGTGGCTCGCGGTGTAGGTCGCCGATGATGCCGCCGATGGCACCTTGAAATTTTTCGTAATACTCGGCGATGCCGCCGGTCGCATTGAGATGATTGGTCTCGAACGGCCCCATGAACGCCCAGCGCCGGCCGAGGCCGTATTTGACGATGCTGTCGACATCCTCGGCCGAGACATAGCCGCCATCGACCAGATGCAGCGCCTCGTTGATGAGCGCGAATTGCAGGCGGTTTAGCACATAGCCGAAAATTTCCTTATTGAGCCGCACCGGCACCTGGCCAATACCGCTCAGGAGTGTGCAGCAGGCTTCGAAGGTTTCCTCGCTGGTCGCTGGACCGAGCATCACTTCTACCACCGGAATGAGATGCGGTGGATTGACCGGATGGGCAACGATGCAACGCGCGCCACCGGCGAGATTGGCCATGAATTCGGAAGGCGGGATCGACGATACCGAGCTGGCGATGATTGCGCCGGGCGGCGCCGCGCGGTCGAGTTCGCGAAAAACCGCACGCTTGGTCTCGACTTCCTCAATCACGCTCTCTTGGACATAGTCGACGCCTTGGAGCGCATCAGCGAGCGAATCGCATATCCGGATGCGCCGCATGACATCCTCTTTTGCCTCAACGAGGCCTTCGCTCGCCAACGATTCGAGCGTACTCTCAATCGCTGGCAACGCCGCTTCGAGAGCGCCCAGCTGACTGTCATAAAGCGCCACCTCATGCCCAGCGCGGGCAAATATCGCCGCCCAAGCGCGGCCGAGATTGCCGACCCCGATGCAGGCTATTTTCTGCGCCATCTTAGGATTCCACCTTGGGCGCGCTTTCCGCCCAGCGCGCCATCAAAGAGTTGGAGGGCAGGGATTTGTCCATGACTTTGTTTGCCGTTTCTACTCCGGCGATTGGCAGGCCGGCGGGATCGAGTTTGCCGATCTGCACCAACACCGAGGCTTGATCCCAATAAATATGCTCGTGATAGAGCTTGCCGCCGCGGAAATTGACCACCGCGACCAGCGGTATCTCGACCTTCTTGCCGGTCGGCGGGATGCCTGGCAGCATCCAGTCGATTTCCTCGTCATGGGTGAAGCAGAATATCATCTCGTCGACCACGCGGTCGGCGCCGATGGTGCGCGAGATCGGCACAAAATGCGTGTCCTTCGGCATTTGCGGGATGAAATGATTTGAGTAGAAACGTTCCAATTCCTCAACCCCTGTGCCGCCCGTCATGGTCGGGACGTGGTTGACATAGGGCGCGCTCACCATTGTCGCCAGGGTGTCAGGTGTGTCGCGTGTCGCGAATTCATATTTGAGATGTTCGTCCCAAAGGGCTTCCAAATTGAAATGCGGGCCCATCACCTTGTGTAACGCAGCGATCGTGCGTGAATGCGCCATCATCGAGGCGGGGCGGTTATAAACTGACGGGCGGCCATGGTTGTAAAAGGCGTGATCGACATTGGGATAGACATAGATTTCGACATCGTCGCGACCTTCGAATCGGCCACTGATTTCCGCCACCGCCGCCTCCGGCACATGCTGATCGAGCGCGGCGAAATGCATTTGCAACAGGCAGGAAATATTTCCTGCCTCAGCCAAATAGCCTTCGATGCCGACGCCATAGAAAGACACGGCCACATCGACATCCTGGCGTGCGGCGGTGAGATAGGCGAGCTTGCCGCCGAGGCAAAACCCGACACAGCCGGTCTTGCCGGTGCATTCGTCTCTAGCGCGCAAGGCCTTGAGCGTGGCGCCGATATCCTCGATGCCCTGGTCGAGGTCAAATTTGCCCATCAAGCCGATGGCTTTGCTGAATTCACTTTCGCTATAACCGAGGTCGATGCCCGGTTCGATACGCCAGAACAGATCGGGCACGATGGTGACATAGCCTTCTTCGGCGAACAGATCGGCGACCTCGCGTAAGGATTGATTGATGCCGAATATCTCCTGCAGCAGCACCAGCCCGGCGCCACTGCCGGATTCGGGCAGCGCCAGATAGGCGCCCATCGACGCACCGTCGCCGGTTGGGATTTCGATCATTTTTCCGTTCATTTTTTTGTCTCCGTGATGCGGTAGAATTTCAGTTATAGCTCGGTGCGTATGTCCCATAGCTCGGGGAAGAACCGCGTTTCGAGAGCGCGGCGCAAATATGGCACGCCGCTGGTGCCGCCAGTGCCACGTTTGTGGCCGATGATGCGCTCCACCGTGCTCACATGATGGAAGCGCCATTGCTGAAAATGATCTTCGAGATCGACCAGTTTTTCGGCCAATTCGTAGAGGTCCCAATGGGATTCCGTGTCGCGGTAAACGGTGAGCCAGGCACCGCGCACCGAATCGTCGGGGTCATGCACGTCGCGCCAATTCTGCTTCATCTGGCCGGCATCGATGCCGAGGCCACGGCGCGCCAGCAGCAGTATCGCTTCTTCATAAAGGCTCGGCGCGTCCAGCGCGGCGCTGAGAAGGCTATGGACATGCGCGTCATGGCGATGCGGCATCAACATCGCTGGATTCTTGTTGCCGAGGGTAAATTCGATCAGGCGGTATTGGTGCGATTGAAACCCCGAAGCGTTGCCAAGCACGCTGCGGAAGGTCATGTAATCGGCCGGCGTCAGGGTAGACAGCACGTCCCACGACTGTATCAGCTGCGCTTGAATGCGCGACACTCGAGCCAGCATCTTGAAGGCCGGCGGCAAATCGCCGGCGCGAATATGCGCCATAGCGGCGGTCAATTCATGCAGCACCAATTTCATCCACAGTTCCGTCGCCTGGTGAATGACGATGAACAGCATTTCATCGTGACGCTCTGAGCGCGGCTCCTGGCAGGCCAACAGGCGCTCCAGGCCAAGATAATCGCCATAGCTCATCGCGTCGGTGAATTCCGTTGCCGCGCCGTCGGGCAATCCGCCTGATTTGTCGTCTGTGGTCACGCGTACCTCCGGCAACGATTGTGGTCTTTCGGCGGCGTCGCTGCAATCCGTGCATTCGACCTCAGCAACAGGCAATATCGCCTAATGACGACGAGAGAAGACTGCATCGCCTTAGACGCGCGCGATCCCATGGCGCCGTTCCGCCGCCGTTTCGTTCTGCCTGAAGGGGTGATTTATTTGGACGGCAATTCACTCGGCGCGCTGCCCGAGGTGGCAGTCGAACGAGCGGCCCGCGTTATCGGTGAGCAATGGGGCACCGGCCTCATTCGCAGTTGGAACGAAGCCGACTGGATGGCGTTGCCGTTCAAGGTGGGAGGCAAGATCGCGCAGTTGATCGGCGCCAAGGAAGACGAAGTGGTGGCCTGCGATTCTACGTCCGTCAATCTGTTCAAATTGCTGGCGGCGGCATTCGCACTCCGCCCCGAAAGACGTGTATTGCTAACTGACTGTGACAATTTTCCAACCGATAATTACGTCGCGGAAGGCGTCGGCGATTTCCTCGGCGACAGAGTCGAGCGCCGCCTGGTGCCGGCGGATGATATTATCGACGCCATCGATGGCGATACAGCGGTAGTGTCGCTCACCCACGTTAATTACCGCACCGGGCGCATCCATGACATGGCGGCAATCAACGTCGTCGCGGCGGCACATGGCGCGCTCACTTTATGGGATTTGAGCCACAGCGCCGGCGCTGTGCCGCTTGACCTCAATGGCGCCGGAGCCGACCTCGCTGTCGGCTGCGGCTATAAATACCTCAATGGCGGGCCCGGCGCGCCGGCATACATCTTTGTCGCCGCGCGCCATCAGGCGGCTATCCGCCAGCCGCTCAGCGGCTGGATGGGCCATGCCGCGCCGTTCGAGTTCGCCGCTGGGTTCCGCCCGGCGCCGGGCATCGCACGCATGCTCTCGGGCACACCGCCGGTTATCGCGTTGGCCATATTGGACAGCAGCCTGGATATTTTCGCCGAGGCCGGCATGGCGGCACTGCGCGCAAAATCCGTCGCGCTGAGCGAGCTTTTCATCGCGCGCATCGAGGCAAGTTGCGCCGGCCATGGCCTGCAACTGCTGTCGCCGCAGGATTCCGCCGCGCGCGGCGGCCAAGTTTCCTATGCCTATGTCAATGGATTTGGCGCGGTCCAGGCACTGATCGCGCGCGGCGTCATCGGCGATTTCCGCCAACCGGATGTCATGCGCTTCGGCTTTGCGTCGCTCTATCTGCGCTATGTCGATATATGGGACGCCGCCGAGGCGCTTAGCGCGGTGCTCGGCAGCGAGGAATGGCAAGATTACAAGATTGGCGATAGCGGCGCGGTAACCTAGACGCTCAAGATACGTGCGGCACGACAGCCGTCGTTTCGATCTCCACTTTGGCGCGGTCGTCCATGAGCGCGGATACCGCCACCATCGCCATGGCGGGAAAATTCCGCCCCATAATCTCGCGGTAAACATCTCCCATTTCACGTTGGCGTGTCACATATTCCTGCTTGTCGACGATGTACCAGGTCATGCGCGTCACATGCTCAGGGCCAGCACCGGCCTCGGCCAACACGGCGACGGTATTGCGCAACGTCTGCGCGGTCTGGGAGATAAAATCGTCGCTCTGGAATTCGCTGTTCTCGTCCCAGCCGACAAGGCCGGCGACGAACACCAGCCGGCCTTCGCTGGCGACGCCGTTGGAGTAGCCGCCGGGGCGGCGCCAGCCGGGGGGTTGCAAAATCTGCATGTGGGAATCCTTTCGGGGCGAAATATTTAGTCGGCTGATTCGGGTATCAGGAAGCGCTCCATGCGCGCCCGCAATTCGCTGGGAAGCGGTGCTGATTTCACGTCTTCGCCGAGCGCGGCATAGACCATTACTTGGCGCATTTTGAAGCGTGGCTCGTCGCCGCAGGCTGCGCTGATGTCGAGGGTGAAGGAAGTTTTGCCGAGGCGCGCGATACCAAGCGTTAAGCGCAGCACATCGGCGATGCGGCTGGCGGCGGAGAATGAAATATCGAGGCTGTGGGTTGGTACGCCATATGCGGTGCCTTGATGCATCGCGCTAAAGGGATGGTCCAGTTCTTCGGCGAACCAATCCTCGATCAGGGCGCTGGTCATCTCGAAATAGCGCGGGTAGAACAGGATTCCTGCCGGGTCGGTATCGCTGAAATGCACTGCAATATCGCGCGAAAATACCGCCATCAGCCTCGCCCCGCCTTTTTGCTCTCGATTTCGCGCAGTCGAAAGCGCTGTACCTTGCCGGTGCCTGTTTTGGGCAGTGCTTCGACAAATTCGATGGCGCGCGGATATTTGTAGGGCGCGATCCGGCTTTTGACGAAATCCTGCAGCGCCTTGATGAGCGCATCGGTGCCGGAGAAGCCGCTGCGCAGAACCACGAACGCCTTGACGATATTGCCGCGCGCCTCATCGGGAGATGCCACACAGGCGCTTTCCATTACCGCCTCATGTTCGAGCAGAGCGGCCTCGACCTCGGGGCCGGAAATGTTGTAGCCGGCGGAAATGATCATGTCGTCATTGCGCGCTTCGAACCAGTAATAGCCGTCCGCATCCATGCGGTAGGCGTCGCCGGTCAAGTTCCAGCCGTTCTCAACATAATGCGTTTGCCGTTCGCCCTTGAGATAGCGGCAGCCTGTCGGCCCGCGCACGGCCAGGCGGCCAATTTCATCCGGCGGCAGCTCGTTGCCGTCCTCGCCGATAACCCGCGCTTCGTATCCAGGCACCACTTTGCCGGTCGCGCCGGGGCGAATGTCTTCATCCGCTGAAGAAATAAAAATATGCAGCATTTCGGTCGAGCCAATGCCGTCGATGATCGCCAATCCGGTGGCATCTCGCCACGCATCAAACGTCGCCTTGGGCAGTGTTTCGCCGGCCGAGACGCAGCGCCGAAGACTGGATACGTCATACCCGCCGAGCTTTTCTTGCATCGCGCGGAAGCCGGTTGGCGCCGTGAATAATATGCTCGCCTTGTGTTCTTCGATTGCCGCGAGGAGGCCGTCCGGGCTGGCTTGCTCGACAAGCAGCGTTGCCGCACGGGCGCGCAGCGGAAACAGCAGCAATCCGCCGAGGCCATAGGTAAAGGCAAGCGGCGGGCTGCCGCAGAAAATATCTTCCTTCGTTGCCTTCAGGCAGGCCGGTGGGAAGCAATCGCACGCAGCCAGGACGTCGCGGTGGCAATGCATGACTCCTTTGGGCCCGCCGGTGGTGCCAGAGGTGAAAGCGAAGAAGCAGATATCCTCAGCGGCGCTATCGACGGCCTCAAATTGGCCGGATTTCAGCGCTATTTTCTCTTCTAGTCCGCCGGCGCCGTCAAAGTGGATGACGTCCGTGAGGCGGGGCGAAAGCTCTTGCGCCGCGGTCAATTCCTCGCCCAGTTTTTCGTCGCAAAGCGCCAGAGCGATCTCGGCTTTTTCAATGACCACAGTAAGTTCGCGCGCCCGCAAGAGCGGCATGGTGCCGACGGCAATGGCGCCGGCCTTGACCACGCCGAGCCAGCAAGCGGCGAGCATCGGTATGTTGGCGGCGCGCAACAGCACCCGGTTGCCCGCGACCACGCCCAGATCCTCGGTGAGTACTTGGGCCACGCAATTGGCTTTGTGCTGTAGCTCGGCGTACGTCCATTTCAGGCCTGACGCGAGGATAGCGGTGCGGCTGCCATCGCCTTCCGCGACGGCGCGGTCGAGCAATTCTGCGACGCAATTCAGGCGGGCCGGATAGTGCAGTTCAGGGAGCGTGAAGATAAGCGTCGGTAATTGCTCCGGTCGCGGCAAACTTTCCGCCGCGAAACGATCGATATGCGCGCTCTTCTCCGCCACCATTACGCGCTTTCCCGTGCCGCGAGCGCGGCCTTGGCGATCACGACCTTTTGCACTTCGGAGGCGCCCTCATATATGCGGAGCGCCCGGATTTCACGGTAGAGTTTCTCCACCGCCGCGCCGGACACAACACCTTGTCCGCCGAATATCTGCACCGCCTCGTCGATCACCATCTGCGCCGATTCCGTGGCATACAGCTTGGCCATCGAGGCTTCGCGTGTGACGCGATCGGCCTTCACATCTTTGGTCCAGGCGGCGCGGTAGACCAGCAACGCGCTGGCATCCACGGCGAGCGCCATATCGGCGAGCTTGGCCTGGATGATTTGTAATTCAGCTAGCGGGCCGCCGAATAACTGGCGCGTGGCGGCGCGCTCCAACGCCAAATCCAGCGCATGGCGGGCAAAGCCGAGCGCCGCCGCGCCGACGGTCGAGCGGAAAATATCGAGCGTCGCCATCGCCACTTTGAAGCCCTCGCCCGGCGCGCCCAACATGCGGTCCGCCGGCACCTGACAGTTGTCGAAAGTGAGCCGCGCCAACGGATGCGGTGCGATCACGTCGATGCGCTCAGCGATCTCGAGGCCCGGCGTATCGGCGTCGACGACAAAGGCGCTCAGGCCGCGCGCTCCCGGCGCTTCACCAGTGCGAGCAAAGACGGTGTAATAGTCGGCAATGCCGCCGTTCGATATCCAGGTTTTCTCACCGTCGATGCGCCAGCCATTACCGTCGCGCGTTGCCGTTGTCGCCAAGGCCGCGACGTCAGAGCCGGCGACGGGCTCGGAAAGGGCGAACGCGGCAATTTTTTGTCCCGTGCGCACCATCGGCAGATAGGCGGAGCGGATCTCGTCACTGCCATAGAGCGAGATGGCGCCGCTGCCGAGCCCTTGCATGGCGAAGGCGAAATCGGCGAGGCCCGAATGGCGCGCCAGGGTTTCGCGAATGAGGCATAGTGCCCGCACATCGAGCTTTTCCGACGCGCCGCCATAGGCCGTCGGCACGCAATGGTCGAGCCAGCCGTCCGCCGCCAAGCGGCGCACCAATTCACGGCACGCCGCGTCAACATCCGTCTCATCGATATCGCCGAGATTCTTGCCGGCCCAGGCATCGAGGGCCAGCGCCAGGTCGCGGTGCGCGGGCGTAAAAAACGGCCAATCTAGAAAGCTGTGATCGGCCATCAATTGCCCTCGAAGACGGGTTTCTGCTTAGCCGCGAAGGCTTCAAACGCACGCTGGAAATCCTGCGTTTGCATGCAGATCGCCTGGGCCTCCGCTTCAGCGTCGATGGCGGCGTCGAGGCCCATATCCCATTCCCGGTTGAGCATGGTCTTGGTCATGCCATGGGCGAAATTGGGGCCGTCGGCGAGGCGTTGCGCCAATTTCACAGCTTCAGCTTGCAGCTCTTCCGGCGCGCATAGGCGATTGAAGAAGCCCCAGCGCTCGCCCTCTTCGCCCGACATGGCGCGGCCGGTGAACAGCAGGTCGGCGGCCCGGCCCTGGCCGATCAGGCGCGGCAGGATGGCGCAGGCGCCCATGTCACAGCCGGCAAGGCCGACACGGACGAAGAGAAACGCGGTTTTGCTTTGCGCCGTGCCAAGGCGCATATCGGCCGCCATGGCGACCGCCGCGCCCGCGCCGGCGCAGACACCGTCGATGGCGGCAATCACCGGTTGGCGGCAAGCGCGCATGGCCTTCACCAGATCGCCGGTCATACGGGTGAATTCGAGCAGGTCGCCGATGTTCATTTTGGTCAGCGGACCGATGATCTCATGCACGTCGCCGCCGGAGCAGAAATTGCCGCCGGCGCCGGTGATGATCACCGCATCGATATCCTCGGCATCGCTGAGGCGGCGGAACAAATCGCGCAGCTCCGCGTATGAATCGAAGGTGAGCGGATTTTTGCGCTCCGGGCGGTTCAGGGTAATCGTCGCCACGCCGCCCTCCGTCGACCATAGGAAATGCGCCGCTTTATACTGTGTCAATTTCATGCCGCGTCTCTTCCTTCATCTTCCGAGCCGATCGAAAGTTTAACCCTGGTGAGCAGCGCCATCAGCGCATCGCGCTCCGCGGCATTCAGACCCGCCATCATCTCTTCGATCCAGCTTTGATGCGCTTTCGCCATGCCTGAGAATTCCTTGCGACCGCGCGCCGTCAAGGCGAGCCGCGAGGAGCGCCGGTCGGCTGGCGGCGACCAGCGCTTTGCCAGGCCCTCGCGCGCCAAGCGGTCGGCGACGCCGGTGACATTGCCGTTGGACACCATCAGGCGGCGCGACAGCTCGCCCATGCTGAGACCATCGGGCGCGCGCTCAAGCGCCGCCATCATGTCGAAGCGCGGCAAGGTGGCGTCAAATTCGTTTCTCAGTCGCGTCCGTACCTCGCGCTCTATCATGGTCGAACAGGTCAAGAGCCTCAGCCACAAGCGGAGCGATTCTTTACCCTCCGCCATTTTTTCCTCGCTGCGCGAGCTGGTATTTCTGGCTGCGCGGGCCATTACATCCACGCTCCCCCCGCCATGGCGATGGATTGTCCGGTGATCGATTCCGAGCCGGGCAGGCACAGCCAGCCCACCGTGGCGCCAACTTCACTGGCCTCGATGATGCGCGCTTGCGGGTTTTTCTTGGCCAACTCGCCGCGTGCGTCGTCCGCGCTCATGCCGGTGAGTTTCTGGATGTTTTCGACGCCCTTCTCGACCATGCCGGTCTCAACATAAGCCGGGCAGACGGCGTTCACCGTGATGCCTTTCTTTGCGACTTCGAGGGCCAGGGCCCGTGTCAGGCCGACCATGGCGTGCTTCGAGGCACAGTAGGCGGCGATATAGGGCTGGCCCGAAATCCCGGCGAGGCTGGAGATATTGACGATGCGCCCCCATCCCGCCTCGATCATCGCCGGCAGCACCTGCTGGGTGCAGATATGCGCGCCGATCAAATTCACTTCCATGAGGCGGCGCAACATGTCGGACGAGGTGCGCATAAACGGCGCGGTCTCCGCGATGCCGGAATTGTTAATCAGGATATCGATGGCGCCAAGCGACGCCGCGGCTTCAGCGAACACCCGCTTGACCGCATCTTCGTCGGTCACATCGAGCTGACGCACCTCTGCGCCGGGCAACCTCGCCGCCTTCGCTTCGAGTTTCTCCATATTGCGCCCGGTAAGCGTCAATATTGCGCCGCTTGCGGCGAGTACTTCGGCGCTGGCGCCGCCGATGCCGTGACCGCCGCCGGTAATGAAGGCGTGCTTGCCTTTGAGTGCTGTGCCGCTGCTCATATCATTTGTGCCATTTGTTGTGCCCGTTCGGTTAAGCGTTCTAATTGTTCTTTGCCGGTTAAATAGGGATTCGGCCAGGCGACGCCGTCATAGCCCAGCTCAGCCGCCGCATGCAGTGTCCAGTTTGGATTGGCGAGATGCGGCCGCGCCAGGGCGCAGAGATCGGCACGCCCGGCGGCGAGGATGCTGTTGACATGATCCGCCTCGAAAATATTGCCGACCGCGATAGTCGGCATGCCGGTTTCCATCCGGATGCGCTCGGCAAACGGCGTCTGAAACATGCGGCCATATATCGGCCGGGCTTCAATACTGGTCTGTCCCGCGGAGACATTAACGATATCGACACCAGCCGCCTTCAGCAGCCGGGCGATGGCCACTGCGTCCGCTATTTCGATGCCGCCCTTGACCCAGTCGGTGGCGGAAATACGCACCGACAGCGGCTTGTCCCAGCGCTCGCGCACCGCGCTAAGAATTTCCAGCGGATAGCGCAGGCGGTTTTCCAGCGAGCCGCCATAGGCGTCTTCGCGCCGGTTGCTGAGCGGCGTGATGAAGGCGGAGAGGAGATAGCCATGGGCAAAATGCAGTTCCACCATATCGAAGCCGGCTTGGTCGCCAAGTTCCAGCGAATGGAGGAACTGCGATTTCACCAACTCCATATCGTCGCGCGTCATTTCGCGTGGGACCGCGTTGGCCGGCGACCAAGCGATGGGCGAGGGCGCGATCAGCTCCCAGCCGCCTTCCTCTAGCGGCTCATCCATGCCTTCCCAGCCGATCTTGGTCGACCCCTTGGCGCCGGAATGTCCGAGCTGCAGGCAAATCTTGGCTGCGCCCGCCGCATGGGTGAAATCGACGATGCGCTTCCAAGCACTAGCGTGGCTGTCACGATACATGCCGGTGCAGCCTGGGGTGATGCGCCCTTCGGGGCTGACGCAGGTCATCTCGGTGAAAATTAGCCCGGCACCGCCCTGGGCGCGCGCGCCCAAATGCACCAGATGAAAATCATTGGGCGCGCCGTCGCTCGCGCTATAGGTTGCCATCGGTGAGACGACGATGCGGTTGGCCAATTCCATGCCGCGCAAACGATAAGGCGTGAACATCGGCGGCACCGCCGCTTGCCCCGACTTTCCGGTGGCCCGTTCGGCGAACCAGGATTCCACGCCTTCGAGCCAGACTTTGTCGCGGAGACGCAGATTCTCATGGCTCACCCGCTGGCTCCGCGTCAGCAGGGAATAGGCGAACTGGATCGGCTCCAACGCCGTATAGCGCGGCAGGTCTTCGAACCATTCGGTCGAGTTGCGCGCCGCACTTTGCAATTTGATCACTTCCAACCGGCGCTCGTCTTCGTACACTTTGAACGCCGCCTGAAGTTCGCCTTTCTCGGTGATCAGGTCGGCCAGGCTAATGGCGTCCTCGAACGCGAGCTTGGTGCCCGAGCCAATCGAAAAATGCGCGGTATGCGCGGCGTCGCCCATCAGCACCACATTGTCGAACGACCAATGGGCGCAGGAGATGGCGGGGAATTTGCGCCACGCTTCGTCGCTCGGATGTGGCGCATCGTTGATCAATTTGTCGCCCTCGAGCTGTTCGGCGAACAAATTCTCACACCATTCGATACCCTGGCCGAGCGGCATATTGCCGAGCCCCAACGCCTGCCAGGTTTCCTCGGACATCTCGACGATGAAGGTGCAGGTATCGCTATCGAAACGATAAGCATGCGCCCACACCCAGCCATGCTCGGTCTCGACGAAGATGAAGGTGAAGGCGTTGAACTTGTGCTTGGTGCCGAGCCAGATGAAGCGGTTCTTGCGTACGTCCACGCTCGGCTGAAATTTTTCGGCGTAAGTCTCCCGCACTCGGCTGTTTAAGCCGTCCGCGGCGACCACCAGGTCATAACTTAGATAGGACTCTAGGCTCTCGACTTCGGTCTCGAAGATGATTTCGACGCCGAGCGCGGCGGCGCGCCGTTGCAGGATATTCAGCAACCGACTGCGCGCGATGCCACAAAACCCGTGCCCGCCCGAAGTGACGGTCGTACCCTTAAAATGCACATCGATATCGTCCCAATGGGCAAAGCTGGCAAGAATCTCCTGTGCCGTCTCGGGATCGTTATCGCGCAAATTTTGAATGGTGGCGTCGGAGAACACCACGCCCCAACCGAAGGTATTGCCGGGCGGATTGCGCTCGATCACGGTGATGTCGTGGCCGGGATCGCGCAGTTTCATCGAGATAGCAAAATAAAGTCCGGCAGCCCCGCCGCCGATACAGGCAATCTTCATGGCCGCAGCCTTTCCCGAAAAACCCCTGTGCCGATATTTTTATTTTAGGCTTAAAATATCGCGCGGGCAAGGTTTCGCCGCCGGGATAGTGTTTCTCCGCCGCGCTTACTTTGCGGCGGCGTCTTCCGGGGCGTATTGGGCGATCCAGCTTTCTTTGAAGCCGTAATCCTCGGTGGCTTTTTGGCGGCTGATATAGCCTTCCAGCACGTCTTCGACGATTGCCGCGCGGTCGCGCTTTGCCGGGTCGCCGAAGCCGCCGCCGCCCGGCGCTTTTACCGAGATGCGCTCATCCGGGCCGATCGGCACGTTGGAATATTTGCTCGACGAGACCTTGCCGAACGCTTGCTTGATGGTCTGCCAATCATTCGCGCCTTTGGCCTGATAAAGTGTGGCGCCGGAGACGGAGTGTTTGCCCTTTTTGAGGCCCCAAGAAGTACGAATATGCTTGTTGGTCATCTGGCTGATCGTCACGTCGTCGGTGCACAGCATGGTTTTGGAAATGCTGAGGCCGCCGCGATATTCGCCGGCGCCGCCTGAATCGGGGCGCAGCGCATATTCCTCAACGATCCACGGATAGCGCGTTTCGAACACTTCCGTCGGCGTGTTGGCGCAATTGCCGTTGATCGAATCGGTGGCGTCGTTGCCATCGGCAAATTGCCGCCCGCCATAGCCGACATAGGTGAAATCAAAGGCGCCGAACGGCTCGTCATTCTCTTTGTCGTGGCCGCCGAAGACGAAGCAGCCATGCGTCGTGCCTTCCGAGGCCATCACCCGGTGCGGCGCGCATTCCGACATGGCGCCGAAAATGCAGGCGACGATCAGCGGATGGGTCTCGGTGTTGCCGCCGACTTCAGAGCCGGGATAATTGACGTTCATCACCGTGCCGGCCGGCGCAATCACGCGGATCGGGCGGAAACAACCGGAATTCTTCGGAATCGTCTGATCGGTCAGGTGCAGCATGGCGTTGTAGGAAGCCGACCAGGCGACGCCGAGGGTGGCGTTGATCGGCCCCTTGGCCTGCGGCGATGAGCCGGTGTAGTCGATCACCACTTCATCGCCCTGCACATTCACGGCGACGCGAATCCAATATTCCTTGGCCTCGATGCCGTCGTCTTCCAGGCAGTCTTCGAAGGTGTAGCGGCCGTCCGGGAAGGCGGCGATCTCGGCGCGCATGCGCGATTCGGAATAATCCATCAAATCGCTGACGGTCTGGCGGAAGGTCTCCTTGCCGTATTTCTCAATCAGCTCGACCAGGCGTTTCTCGCCCATATCGACGGCGCTGATTAGAGCGCGGAGATCGCCATAATTGCCGCGCGGCGTGCGCACGTTGGCGAGCAGCAGCTTCCACACTTCCGGCACGTCCTTGCCGCGCTTTATCAGCTTCACCGGCGGCACACGTAGACCTTCGTGGAAAATCTCTGTTGCCTCGCCGGGAAAGCCACCCGGCACCATGCCGCCGACTTCGACGAAATGGCCGATCGAGACAGCAAAGCCCATCAATTCATCAGCGACGAAGATCGGTTTGAACATGGTGTGTTCGGGCGTATGCAGGCCGCCCCGATACGGGTCGTTATGGACGATCACATCGCCCGGTTCGATATTGGTTATTTCCTTCACCATCGAGCGCACCAGCAGCGGCACGCCGCCGATCTGCGCCGGGCAAAATTCGGCCACCGAGATCATATCGCCCTCGGGGCTGGCGAGCGCGCAGGTGAAATCCTCGGCTTCGCTGAAGATCGTGGAATAAGCCGTTTTCTGGACGTTCACGCCCATCTCGCGGCAAATGGCGACCATGGCGGAATCGACGATGTTCATCGTGACCATATCCATGATGCGGCTCTCCTTTGTGTTACGAAGCTTTGTGCTACGAAGTTGTAGCGTTGGCGATATCGCCGAGCAGCAGATTGCCGTATGTATCGACGCGGACATCTTGCCCCGGCCGGATAACGGTGATCGAAGCCGGCTCTTCGATTAAAGCCGGGCCTCGCAGCCGGTGGCCGTCCAGCAGCGCCGCACGGTCATAAACCTTGGCGTCATGGGCGCCGTCGTCGAAGATCACCGAGCGCGTGTCGATCGGCTCGGGCGGCGAAGTCGCCGCCGGCAATTTCGGCAGCTGCAAGCGCTCGCTGACGGAAATAGCCGTCACTTTGATGCTGATCAGCTCGATAGTTTCGCCCGGGATATCGAAATTGTAGCGCGCCTTATGGGCGGCGTGAAAACTCTGCCATATTGAGGCAATGCTGGCATCGTCGAAATGCTCGAAATCGATCGGCACTTCGAGCTCATGATTTTGGCCGAAATAGCGCATCTCCAGCGAGCGGTAGATTTCGATGGTGGCGCTATAGCCCTGGTCGCCGAGCGCCGCTGTGGATTCGCGCACCAGATCGTCGATCACTCCATTGGCATGATCGCGCCGGAACGCCTTTGAGGTCATCGGCGTCGTGCGTTCCACATCAATGCGGGCATCGGTCATGGTGAAGCCGAAGGCGGAAAATTGGCCGGGATAATTAGGCACGATGCCGGACGGAATATTGGCGAGCGGCATCAGATCGGAGATATGCACCGGCCCCGCGCCGCCGAAAGCTAGCAGGGTGAAATCGCGCGGATCGAGGCCGCGCTCGGTCAGCACAGAGCGTAGCGCGCCGATCATGTTGTTGTTGGCGATTTGCACGATGCCGAGCGCCGTTTCCTGTGGCGATTTATCGATTTCGGCAGCGACCTTGGCAATTGCGCTTTCCGCCGCCGCCACATCGAGCGCCATTTGGCCGCCGAGGAAGTTTGTCGGATTGATGCGTCCGAGCACCAGATTGGCGTCAGTGACTGTCGCAGCTGAGCCGCCTTGGCCATAGCACGCCGGGCCGGGCGCCGCACCGGCGCTTTCGGGGCCCACGCGCAGCATGCCGCCTTTGTCGATCCAGGCCAGTGAGCCGCCGCCCGCACCCATGGTGCGGATGTCGATCATCGGAATCTGAATCGGCACACCGAACTCAATCTCGAAACTTGTGGTGAAGCTCTCGCGCCCATTGACCACGGTGGAAACATCGGTCGAGGTGCCGCCCATATCAAGGGTGACGAGGTGATCGACGCCGGCCAGGCGGGCGATTTGCTTGGCCCCGACCACGCCCCCGGTGGGGCCGGAGAGGGTCAGTTGGATTGGTGCTTGGGCGGCGGCCTCGAGCGTCATTTCGCCGCCGTTCGATTTGATCACGGCGATCCGCTTGTTGACGCCCTGTTCGGCAAAACGCGTGCTCAGGCTGGCCAGATGGCCGCTGACCAGCGGCTTGATATAGGCGTCCGCTAGGGTCGTGGAGGAGCGCTCATGCTCCTTCCATTTGGGCAGCACGTCATACGAAATAGACACCGGAATGTCGGGGCAAATCTCGCCGAATATCTCCTTCACCCGGCGCTCATGCACCGGCGTGACATAGGAGAACAGCAGGCAGACGGCGATCGCCTGGATGCGCCCATCCCTGGCAATTCGCCGCGCCACGTCGCGCACGCCGGCTTCGTCGAGCGGAATATATTCGTCGCCGCGCGAGGTGATGCGCCCGGCCACTTCGTAGGCATGGCGGCGCTTCATCAACGGCTTGGATTTGATCCAGGTGATGTCGTAATGGCTCTGGCGCTTGCCGCGCTGGATGAACGGCACATCGCGGAAGCCATGCGTCGCGACATAGGCCACTGTCGCGCCTTTGCGCTCAAGCACCGCATTGGTGGCTATGGTGGTGCCGAAGCGGAGATGCTCGATTTCGCCAGCCGGTCCGGCCTGCTCGAGCCCGCCGACGATGCCTTCTCCGGGATCGTCCGGTGTCGACAGCGTCTTCCAAACGGTGAGTTTGCGTGTGTCCCGGTCGTAGGCGACGAAATCCGTAAACGTGCCGCCGACGTCTATACTTACATCTTTGCCCATGGAAATTATCTAGCGTTACGTTTTATGAATGCCTTCGCGCGGCAGCGGAATGCGTGGCTCGTCCACCCCGGCGGCGCGCGCCGAGGCCCATTGTTGGCACCAGTCCGTGCAAAACAATTTGGCTACGCCCTCCACTTCGCCCTTGAGCCCGTCTTCATAGAGAAGAACGCCGCAATTATCGCATTTGATGTAGCGTTCGATGTAGTAGCCATTGTCTGAAAAACGCATGTTTTCCCTCATTTATCTTGCATTTGATGCGTCGCCGCAGTCGGCGCCAATAATGTCCAAGCCGGCCCGTCATTTCAATTGCCTAATTGGGCAGAATCAGGGTTTCTCGCCCTTGAACGGTGACAGGCCGGCCGGGGCGAAGCCGGCGAGATAGCGCGTGAGGCGGCTCGGGCGGCGCCCGGCATCGGCCGCAGCATCTGTTCGCGCAATCGCGCGGCGCACCAACTGGCCGCCGAAATAGCGGATCGGTTCCGGCGGAAAGTCACGCCCGAGCGGGCGCACCAATCCGCACCCAGACCATTCGTCCTTCTTTTCCAGGACCAGCGACGCGAGAATTTTGCCGCCGAGATGAGACGGTCCGACGCCGTTGCCTGAATAGCCGACCGCATAGAAGACATTGGGCCGGCCGTCGAGCGCGCCAAAATAGGGCAGGCCGGATTTGGAGCGATCGATTGGCCCCATCCAGGTGCCGGCAATGCGCACATCGCCGAGTTCGGGATAGGTCCAGCTAAGCCACTTCCCGACATCCTCGCCGAGCGGCGATGGGCCGTCCAATTTGGTGCCGACCTTGCCGCCATAGGGCAGGCTGCCGTTCATGCCGCCTTTGCCGAAGACAATGCGCCCGTCGCGCGTAGTGCGATAGTAATGCACCAGCATCCGGCCGTCGGAAATCGTCATGCCGTCGCGCCAGCCGATTTTGTCCAGGCGCTCCGGCATCGGTTCGGTCGCCGCAATGTCGCTCGACACCACGACGATGGCACGGCGGATGGGCTGGAATCGGATGCCCCAGGCGTTGAGTGCCAGCACCACTTTGTCGGCCCTGACGCGCCCTTTCGGTGTGGTGATTTCAGGTTTAGCGCCATCGCCAAGGCGTGTGAGCGGCGTGTTTTCGTAAATTCGTACGCCCTTGGCCAAGGCTACTTGCCGGAGGCCGCGCGCCAGGGCCGCCGGCTGTACGCTGGCGGTCCCCGGCTCGAAAATTCCAGCCAGATGTCGCTTAGAGCCCGAGCGCGCCGCGACCTCGTCCGGCTGCCAGCGTTCGAACGGATATTGTTGGTACTGCGCTGCGGCATCCAGCGTGCCTTCCCAGCCGTCGATCTGCCCCTTGTTGGTCGCGGACCACAGCCAGCCGTCGGGACGATAGTGGGCGTCGATGCCTTCGGCCGCGCAAAATTCACCGATGGCTTTCACCGAATCGGCGGAAGCGGTGGCCAGGCGCACGGCCTCTTCCCCGCCGCAAATTTTCTCAAGCGAGAGAAATTTGGCCCACCAGCTCAGCACAAAACCGCCATTGCGCCCGCTGGCGCCGGCGCCGCACACATCCTTCTCGATCACGACAACATCGAGAGCAGGGTCTTGTTGTTTGAGGTTGAGCGCCGTCCACAACCCGGTGAAGCCGCCGCCGACGATACAAACATCGGCGCTCATGTCACCTATGAGTGACGGACATTCTTCCTCTCCTTGGGCGATTGCCTCGCCGAGCCAGTGGCTATTTTGCCGCGCCGCCATCGTCGACTCAGAGCGCGTCGATGATGGTTTTGGCCAGTTGTTGCGTCGTCGCCGTGCCACCCAAATCGCGGGTCAAATTGGCACCTTCGGCGAGTACGGCTTCGATCGCGTCGGTAATCGCCTTGCCGGCATCCTCGTGGCCGAGATGATCGAGCATCATCGCGCCGGTCCAAATTTGCGCGATCGGATTGGCGATGTTCTGCCCGGCGATATCCGGCGCCGAGCCATGCACCGGCTCGAACATCGACGGATATTCCTTTTCCGGATTGATGTTGGCCGCCGGCGCGAGGCCCATGCCGCCAACTACGGCTGCGCCCAGGTCGGAGAGAATATCGCCGAACAAATTGCTGCCGACGACGACATCGAACCAATCAGGATGCTGAACAAAATGGGCCGACAGAATATCGATATGGAATTGATCGGTCTTGATTGCCGGGTAGCCCATTTTCATCGCTGCAAAGCGCTCGTCCCAGTACGGCATGGTATGGATGATGCCGTTGGATTTTGTCGCTGACGTCACATGCCCACGGCGTTTTTCGGCCTGCTCAAAAGCAAAACGCATCACCTTGTCGACGCCCTCGCGCGTGAACACGCTTTCCTGGATAACCATTTCGCGCTCGGTGCCGGCATAGATGCGCCCGCCCATCTCAGAATATTCACCTTCATTGTTTTCGCGCACGATAGTGAAATCGATATCGCCGGGACCGCGCCCTGCAAGCGGCGAAGCGACGCCCTTCATCAGCTTGATCGGGCGCAAATTGACATATTGCCGGAAGGCGCGGCGGATCGGGATCAACAGGCCCCACAAAGAGACATGATCGGCGACACCCGGATAGCCCACGGCACCGAGGAACAGCGCGTCGTGCGGCGTGAGCTGTTCGATGCCGTCCTCCGGCATCATGCGACCGGTCTTGGCGTAGGTCTCGCACGACCAATCGAATTCGTGCCACTCGAAAGAAATACCGAACTTGCCGCCGATTTTTTCCAATACGGTCACGGCTTCTGGCAGCACTTCTTTGCCGATGCCGTCTCCCGGAATGAGCGCGATTTTGTAGCTAGCCATGGCGGCCTCCTTTACTGAGCGGCCCGAATTATGCCCGCTTCATCCGGCGACACAAGATATTCACGATTTCCGCCCCTCCCGGAGGATGATAAACAGTAGAGCATGACCGCCGACAGAGCTGGAGAGCAGGCGCAAAACGCCTACCGCTTGGAAGACCAAGTGGGGCATTTGCTGCGCCGTGCCCATCAGCGCGCGACGGCGATTTTCCTGGCGCGTATTCAGGATGCACAGATCACGCCGACGCAATTCGCCGCCGTGGCCAAGCTGGCCGATGCGGGTGAGCTGAGCCAAAACTATCTCGGGCGTTTGACGGCGATGGACCCGGCAACCATCCAGGGCGTCACCCGTCGGCTCAAGGCGCGTGGTTTAATCACCGGGCGCGCCGACCCCGAGGACGGCCGGCGCATACTGCTGCGTCTGAGCACTAAGGGCGCGCGTCTGGCACAAAGTGTGATTCCGCAAGGTTTTGACGTAAGCGGGGAGATATTAAAGCCTTTGTCCTCGACCGAGCAGAGACAGTTTCTGCGCCTCCTGAAGCGCTTGATCTGAGGGCCGCCGCTTGACGATTATCATACGTGTACATATGATTTTGCCGCGTTAGCTGGGAGGGCAGATGGCTGAATATTTACGCCCCGCAACACTGAATTCGGCATTAGACGCGCTGGACGGCGCGCCTTGGAGCGTGCTTGCCGGCGGCACCGATTTTTATCCCGCGCGGGTCGATCGCGCACTCGACGAAGACGTGCTCGATATCAGCGCCTTGCGCGAACTGCGCAGCATCGAAGCCCTTGCCGATCACTGGCGCTTCGGCGCGCTTACGACCTGGAGCGATATCATCCGTGCCGATCTGCCGCCGATGTTCGACGGCCTCAAATTGGCGTCGCGTGAGGTCGGCGGCGTGCAAATACAAAATATGGGCACGCTCGGCGGCAATCTGTGCAATGCCTCTCCAGCAGCCGACGGCGTACCGCCACTGCTGAGCCTTGGCGCCTCACTCGAACTGTCGTCGGCACAGGGCGTGCAAAATATGGCGCTCGAACAATTCATTCAGGGCTCGCGCAGAACGGCGCTCAGGCCGGGCCAGCTTTTGACGGCGTTGATAATTCCCAAACCGCGCCAAACCCGCGCCGCCGCGCATTTCCGCAAGCTTGGCGCGCGCAAATATATGGTGATCTCCATCGTCATGGTGGCGGCGAATTTGGAAATCAACGAGGACGGCCAGGTCAGCGCCGCCCGTGTCGCCGCAGGCGCCTGCTCGGAAGTTGCTTGCCGTTTGCCGGCTTTGGAAGAGGCGCTGGTGGGAACGTTATGCAGCGCTGAACTTGGAGAAGAAGTTGCGCCGCAGCATCTCACGCCGCTTGCGCCGCTCGACGACCTGCGCGGCTCAGCCGCGTATCGCCGCGATGCGGCGCTGACCCTGGTGCGCCGGACCTTGAACGAATTGGGAGCACGGGCATGACCACGGCCGTACAATTCTCGGTCAACGGACGCGACGTCAGTGTGGACGCGCCCGGTGTCAAGCGGCTCGCCGACGTGCTGCGCGACGATCTCGGCCTGAAAGGCACTAAGATCGGCTGCAATGCTGGCGATTGCGGCGCCTGCACCGTGCTTATCGATGGCGAACAGGTCTGCGCCTGCATGGTGTCACTGGCCCAGGCCGAAGGGCGCAAGGTGGCGACGATCGAGGGTCTCGCCAATGGCGCGGCGCTGCACAAACTACAAGAGGCCTTTCATCGCCATGGCGCGGCGCAGTGCGGTATCTGCACCCCCGGCATGCTGATGGCGGCAAGCGATTTGCTGGCGCGTGTGCCTGAGCCGAGCGAAAGCCAAGTGAAGGATGCGCTCGGCGGCGTGCTCTGCCGCTGCACCGGCTATCTCAAGATCATCGAAGCGGTGCTCGACGTTTCCGGCGAAGGTCTTGGTGTTGCGCCGCCGGCAGGCGACGCGGTCGGCGCCCGTCTCGCCAAGCTCGATGGTTTGGCCAAACTAAGCGGCGCTGAATCTTATGGCGCTGACGCGATTCCTGAGGATGCCCTGTGGCTCCGCGTCGTGCGTTCACCGCATGCGTTTGCGCGCTTCACTCTTGGCGATATGGACGCTTTCGTTGCCGCCCACCCCGGGCTTACTCGCGTGCTGACCGCGGCGGATTCGCCGGAAAACCGCTACGCCATCATGCCCGGCCGCAAGGACCAGCCGGTTCTGGCGGAGGGCTTGGTGCGGCTTCGCGGTGAAGGCGTGGTCGCCCTGGTTGGAGAGCGCGCTACCGTCGAGGCCATCCGCGATGCCGACGTGCCGATCATTTATGAGCCACTCAAAGCCATGCTCGATATCGCCTCAGCAATGGCGCCTGGCGCCTTTCAACTGCATGACGATCGGCCGGGCAATATCCTCGCCGAGGGTCGGGTAAAAAAGGGCGATGTCGCCGCGGCGTTTAAGACATGTGCCGCCATCGCCGAAGGCCAGTTTGAAACCGCTTATGTCGAGCATGCCTATATCGAGCCCGAGGCGGGCTGGGCGCGTCGCATCGGGGATCGAATAGAAATCCACGTCTCTACCCAAACGCCAGTCATGGACCGTGACGAAGTGGCAGACGTCCTCAAATTGGCCAAGGAAGATGTCCGCATCATCCCGACAGCCTGCGGCGGCGGCTTTGGCGGCAAGCTCGATCTTTCGGTGCAGCCTTTGGTCGCCGTTGCAGCCTGGCTGACGAAGCGTCCGGTCGCCGCCGTCTACAGCCGCCCTGAAAGCATGATGAGCACGACCAAGCGGCACCCGGCTTTCATGACGGCGCGCTTCGGTTGCGACGCCGAGGGCCGTTTGCTGGCGGTCAAATTTCATGCCGACGTGAACACCGGCGGCTATGCCTCGTGGGGGCCGACCGTTGCCGGGCGTGTCCCGGTGCATGCCATGGGCCCCTATCATGTGCCGCATGTCGAAACTACCGGCCGCGCAGTGTTGACCAACGGCCCCTCCTGCGGTGCCTTCCGCGGATTCGGTGTGCCGCAAGCGGCCATCGCCCATGAAACCATGCTTGATGATCTTGCCGAGAAACTTGGCCTCGACCGTCTGCAAATTCGTCTCCTCAATGCGCTCCGCACCGGACAGGCTACCGGCACCGGACAAGTGCTGGAAGCTAGCGCCGGCCTCGCGCCGTGCCTGGAATTGCTCGAGCCGCATTGGCACGCCGCGCTGCAAGAAGTGGCCGCATTCAATGCCGGCGCCGGCCAGCGTCGTCGCGGCACCGGCATCGGCTGTATGTGGTACGGCATCGGCAATACCGGGCTCAGCAACCCCTCCAGCATGCGCGTCACGCTCGATGGGAGTGGCGAATTGATGCTCTATAACGGCGCCGTCGATATCGGCCAGGGCTCGACAACGATCATTGCGCAAATCTGTGCCGACGGGCTCGGCCTACCAGTGGCACAGATGAAGCAGGTTGTCGGCGATACCGACCTGACAGCAGATGCCGGTAAAACTTCTGCGTCGCGCCAAACTTTCGTGTCCGGCAAGGCGGCGCAGCTGGCCGGCGAGGATCTGCGCCAGAACATATTGCGCCACGCGAATGCCGGCCCCGATTCCGCAATCGAGCTGACCGGCCATATCGTCACCGTGCGCGATGGCGCTGAGCGTCATCAAATTGACCTTTCCACTCTTTCCGCTGGCGGCGATGGGGCCGTCCTCGAAGGGAATGGCACGTTCGACCCGCCGACGGTCCCATTGGATGAGAACGGTCAGGGCTCGCCCTACGCCACGTATGGCTTCGCCGCCCAGATCGCCACGGTCGAAGTGGATATGGAATTGGGCACCACCAAGGTGCTGAAAATCACCGCCGCGCATGATGTCGGGCGCGCCATCAATCCGATTCAAGTGGAAGGCCAAGTGCAAGGCGGCATCGCCCAGGGGCTCGGCTTCGCGTTGATGGAAGAATATGTGCCGGGGCGGAGCGACAATCTGCACGATTATCTGATTCCAACAATCGGCGACATGCCCGAAATCGAAGTGCTGGTTGTCGAGGAGGAAGAGCCGCTCGGCCCCTACGGCGCCAAAGGCGTTGGCGAGCCGGGATTGATCCCCACTGCGCCGGCGATCTTCGGCGCTATCCGCCATGCCACCGGCATCCGTCTCACCCGCGCTCCGGCGCTGCCGCACCGCGTGCGCGCGGCAATTTTGGCCCAGAGCAACAATAAGTCGCAAAATGGTGGCTGAAACCGTCAGCGATGTCATCCGCTGCGATGCTTGCCCGGTGCTGTGCCGTATCCGCGAAGGCAAGGCCGGCGCCTGCGATCGCTATGCCAATGTCGACGGCAAGCTTACCCGTGTAGACCCGCTTCTCGTCGCCAGCCGCTCGGACAAGCTGTTGCCGTTCATGGAGAGTAGCCAAGCATGGTCAGGCGAGATGTTGACGCCGGGCGATAGTTTCGTCACCGGTCTCGGCTCTGGCACCACCTATCCGGATTACAAACCGGCGCCCTTTATTATTTCCGCTGAAATCGATGGCGTCGATATGGTCACCGTCGTCTCGGAAGGCATTTTCAGCTATTGCGGCGTCAAGGTGAAAGTCGATACCGACCGTTATCTCGGTCCCGAGCAAGCCATCGTGCGCTGCCAGGGCGAGCCGATCGGCCATGTCACCACAGCGGAATATGGCTCGCAGATGCTCTCCCTCGGCGGCGTGCGCCATTTTACCGGCGGCTCCAAGCGGGAGGGCACGGTTACTTGTGCGGCGCTCCTGGCCATGTGCAATGGTGAGGCGGTGGAACTTAGCGTCGATGACGGCTCTTCTGTTGTGGTGCAGGCGGGCGCTGCACCGATCGTCGACGGCGAGCAGGAAAAGCGCATGCGCGTCGGCTGCGGTTCCGCCGCAATGGGCATGTTCGCCCAACAATGGTTTGGCCATGCCGATGAGGTGATCGTGGTGGACGATCATATTACCGGCGTGATGAGCGAGCATATGGCCGGACAATTTCTCGGTGTGCCGCCGGCCGGTATCCGCGTGCGCGGGCGGCGTTCGACGCCGGGTCGCTATTTCCAGGTTGCCGGGCACGGCTCGGGCTGGGGCGGCACGGATGTCGACGACCCGTTGGATATCATCGAGCGTATCGACCCCAAGAAAGCCTGGCCGGGTCTGCGTCTCCACATGGTTTCCACCACCGGCGAGGATGCCGCCTGGTATGTGCTCGACGATGATTTAAAGCCCGTGCCCCGAGATGTGCCGGAAGCAATCGAAACGGTGGTGGCGCGCATCGCCGAGAACTGCGAACCGGCGCTCTCAACGGTGCTGTTCATGGCCGGCGCGGGCGGCAGTCTCCGCGCCGGGGTGACCGAGAATCCGGTGCGCCTCACCAAATCGGTAAAAGCGGCGCTGACGCGCGTCACCTGCGGCGGCGCGCCGGTCTACATTTGGCCGGGTGGCGGTATCACTCTGATGGTTGATGTCACCCGCATGCCGCAAAATTCTTTTGGCTATGTGCCCACGCCGGCACTGGTAGCGCCCATCGAGTTTACTTTGACTCGCGAGGATTACGCAGCGCTCGGTGGCCATGTCTCGGCCATTGTCGGGCTCGACCAGGTGCCGGGGCAGGGCGGCAACATGCGCGTCGACGCGTGGAACGACGCCAACCCCTGGCCAGTAGGCAGCGGCGCGTGACCGGCGCGGCACAAATCGCGCTGTTGGCCGATGGCCGGCGGCTGCATCTCAATCATGGCCCCATCGATATTGTTGCCCTGGCGGAAGGTGACGAAGCCGAAGTCATGGTGGCCTATTCACAGGCAGGGGTGCGCTTCGCCACAATTCTCGATGAACTGGTCACAGAATTGCCGCGCCTGCGCGCGCCCGTCGGCGCGGCGCGGCCGCTCCTCAACGGCGCCGTGGCGCGGCGCATGGTGGCTGCGGTGTGGCCGCATCGGGATGCCTTCGTGACGCCGATGGCGGCGGTGGCGGGCGCGGTCGCAGATGACGTGCTTGGTGCACTGGTCGCGGGGCGCGATCTGAGCCGGGTCTATATCAACAACGGCGGTGATATCGCCATTCATCTCGCCACTGGCCAGTCTTTTGATGCCGGTATCGTCGATGATGCCGATGCGCCGGCCATCGATGCGCGGGTGCGGCTCGCGCAGAACATGCCGGTGCGCGGCCTCGCGACCTCTGGCTGGCGTGGGCGCTCGCATTCTCTTGGCATCGCCGATGCTGTCACCGTGCTGGCGCGCTCCGCTGCCGAGGCCGATGTTGCCGCCACGCTGATTGCCAATAGGGTCGATGTGGATCATCCGGCAATCAGGCGCGCGCCGGCCAACACGCTCTCCGATGACAGCGACCTTGGCGATCTTCCGGTGACCGTCGCGGTCGGTGAATTGCCCGATGATGCGGTTGAACGAGCACTTGCCGCCGGCCTCGCTCACGCCAGTGTCATACAGGCCAAGGGGCACATTTTCAGTGCCTACCTCTCGCTTCAGGGCCGGGTGATTACGCTAACTGCCGAGGCCCGTCTATCGGCCGCGCGAGGTGTCGCGTGAGCGGCGCGATTGTTGGCGTCGATGTCGGTGGTACCTTCACCGATCTCGTTTATATGGAGCCGGGCGGCGATGTGCGCATCGCCAAGGTGCCGACCACGCCCGGCAATCAGGCGGAGGGATTTATGGCGGCTCTGGCCGAGGCCAGCGTCGAGCTGGCTTCGGTTGCCAATATCAGTCACGGCACCACTACCACCACCAATGCCCTGCTGGAACGCAAGCTCAGCAAATGCGGGATGATCACCACCAAGGGCTTCCGTGACGTGCTCGAACTCGGCCGCCGCACCCGCCCACAGCCCTATGGTTTGATCGGTCAATTCATCCCTCTCGTACCGCGCGAATTGCGGCTAGAGGTGGCCGAGCGCATGGATGCCGACGGGAATATTCTAACGCCCTTGGACGAGGAATTGATGCGCACAGCGGTGCGCGCCCTCATCGCGGCGGGCTGCGAATCGCTGGTCGTGCATTTTCTCCACAGCTACCGCAATCCGACGCATGAGCGCCGCGCGGTGGAAATCGCGCAAGAGCTGTGGCCCAATGAATACATCACGGCGGGCCATGCCATCTTGTCCGAATACCGCGAATATGAGCGTGGCGTGACGGCCACGGTGAACGCTTGCGTGCAGCCGGTGTTGCAACGCTATCTTGTGAATCTACGGCGCCAACTGGCCGATGGCGGCTTTCGCCACGACCTTTTGGTCATGCAAGGCAATGGCGGCAGCGTCTCTTCTGGCATCGCCGCCGAAGCGGCGGTGAAGACGGTGATGTCCGGTCCCGCGTCAGGCGTCATGGCGGCGGCGGCCACGGCGCGCGCTACTGGTATCGACAATCTCATTACCTTCGATACCGGCGGTACCAGTTGCGATGTCGGTTTGGTGCAGGGCGGCGTGCCCGATGTGACCTCCGAGATGGAGCTCGAATACGCCATGCCGATTCATGTGCCGATGGTAGACGTGCATACCATCGGCGCCGGCGGCGGTTCGATCGCCTTCGTCAATGAGGCCGGCATGTTGCAGGTCGGACCCGAGAGCGCCGGCGCCCAGCCGGGGCCAATCTGTTACGGCCGCGGCGGCACACGCCCGACCATTACCGATGCCAACCTGTTGCTCGGGCGGCTCGATCCGGCCGGTCTTCTCGGCGTTGCCGGCGACGCGCCGCTCGACGCTGTGCGCGATGCGATTAACCAGGAGATTTGCCAACCGCTCGGCCTCGGGCTCGAACAGGCGGCGGCGGCGATCATCGCCATCGGCAACGATCGCATGGCCGGCGCCATCCGCATGGTGACCCTGGCGCGCGGTCATGACCCGCGTGATTTCACCCTGTTCGCGTTCGGTGGCGCCGGGCCAATGCACGCCGCCGCCCTGGCGCGTGAATTGAGCATCCCGCGCGTGCTGATACCGGCGCGCCCTGGTATCACGAACGCCATCGGCTGCATTACCGCCGATTTGCGCCATGACTATGTGAATACCCTGAACGCGCCGCTTTCGGTTCTCGATGTCGCCGAGGCGCACGCCATTCTCGAGGCGCAAATCGCGGAAGGTCGGGCGACCATCCGCCGTGAGGGCGTCGCCGTAACCAGCATCGATTGCCTCCATTTTGCCGATATGCAGTTCGAGGGCCAAACCCATCTGCTCACCGTTCCACTGAGCGGAACGGTGGTGCAAGTGGCGGAGCTACAGGCTGCCTTCGAGACCGTCTATTTCGATCGCTTTCATGTCGAACTGGAAGAAATCCGCGCCGTCCTGGTAAGCCTCCACACCGCCGTAATCGGGCGCCGGCCGGGCGCTCCCCTGGAAGCCCTGGCTGCGGCCAGCGACAATGGCTCCTTGGCAGATGCGCGGCGCGGCCAACGCGCTGTCTGGTTTGCCGGAGAGGCGCACGAAACGCCGATTTATCAGCGCCACCTTTTGCCCGCCGACATGGTGCTCGATGGCCCCGCCATCATCGAGCAAATGGATTGCACCATCGTCGTCGAGCCGGGCAATCGCGTGACGCTGGATGGTCTCGGCAATTTGGTGATCGAGGTGGCACCATGAGCGCGATCGATCCCGTCACCCTTTCGGTGGTGCAAAGCGGCCTGCAACAGGTCTGCAACGAGATGGATTTGGCCTTCGTGCGCTCGGCCTTCAGCCCAGTGATATCGGAAGCGCTTGACCGCTCAGACGGCATCTATTCCAAGGAAGACGGTTCGCTCATCGCCCAGGGCGAACTCGGCCTGCCGGTGTTTGTCGGCACCATGCAATTCTCCACCCGTACCGTCATCGAACGCGCACCCGAAATTTGGCCCGGCGATATTTTTGCCGTCAACGATCCTTATCTCGGCGGCACCCATCTGATGGATGTGCGCTTCCACATGCCGTTTTATTACCAGGGCGAGCTGTTTGCCTGGCTCTCCAACACCGGCCATTGGCCGGATACCGGCGGCATGGTGCCGGGTGGCTTTTCCGCTCACGCCACCGAGGTCGAGCAAGAAGGCCTGCGTTTTCCACCGGTGAAGCTCTATAAAAAAGGTGTCCTAGATCAAGAAATTCTCTCGATCTTCCTTTCCAATATGCGCATCGCCGACCAGCGCATAGGCGATATCAAGGCGCAATCGGCAGCGCTTTTTGTCGGCGAGCGCCGCCTTACTGCATTGCTCGATAAATACGGCGTCGATCTGGTGAACGCGGTGATCAAGGAGATGCGCACCCGCGCCGCGCGGCAAATGCGCGCCCGCATCGGCACCATCCCGGACGGCGTCTATCAAGGTCTGTCCTACGTCGATTCAGACGGCGTGGTGAACGAGCCGCTCAAGGTCGACCTGAAAATAACCAAACAAGATGGCGAGCTTTATTTCGATTTGTCGAGCTCAAGCCCGCCCTGCCAAGGGCCGATGAACAGCGTGCTCGCCACCACCAAATCCTCCATTTACCTGGCTATGAAGCATATCTTCCCGGAAGTGCCGATCAATGCGGGCACTTTTGAGCCGCTCCATATCACCGATCCTGACGGCACGTTTCTCTATGCGAAATACCCCCGTCCGGTATCAGGCTGCGCGGCGGAAGTAAGCCAGCGCATCGCCGAGGCGGTGTTCGATGCGCTCGCCAAGGCGATCCCCGAGCGCTTGTTCGCCGCGCCGGCCGGCACGTCAGGAAATTTTGCCCTTGGCGGTTACGACCCTGCGCGCGAGCGCCCCTATGTGCTTTATTTTTTTACCGGCGGCGGCTATGGCGGCTCGCCGCAGGGCGATGGCCTCACCAACGGCTGTTCGACTATCGGTATCTCGAAATCGCAGCCCGTCGAAGTGCTTGAACAACGCTATCCAGTACTGTTCGACGAATATTCTCTACATGAAGGCTCGGGCGGCGCCGGCGAATATCGCGGCGGCTTTGGCATTAATTACACCGTGCGCCTGCGGCGTGGTACGGCGCGCGCCTCGATGGTGATGGATCATGGCCGCGTCGGTCCGAACGGCATGGCCGGCGGCGCTCCCGGCGGCGTCAATCGGGTCAGTGTCGAACGCGCAGATGGCGTCTATCACCCGCCGCATCTCTCCAAGGATCAGGACATCACGCTCGCCGCCGGGGAATGTGTCCACATCTCGACACCGGGCGGCGGCGGCTACGGCAACGCGCGTGCACGCGACCCGGAGCGAGTCCGACGGGACGTACAGCGCGGCTATTATTCGCCGGAGGAAGCCAAAACCCTATTCGCCGTCGTGCTGACGGCAGCCTCGCTTGACGTTGACGCCGACGCTACAGCGATATTGCGCAGCGCGAAGGCGTCCGAATAAACCCACAAAGACTCTCCCAAAGCGGCACCACCTCCGGAATGCACTTTGCATTCCGGCAAGCGCGGCCGCCCGGCGCTTGAGGGAAAAACTAAATCAAGGCATTGCCGTCATGCCGCCATCCACCGTCAATTCGGTGCCGGTCACGAAGGCGGCTGCGTTCGACAGCAGAAAAAGACAGGCATTGGCCATATCTTGCGGCGTTCCGAGACGTTTCAGCGGCACATAATCTGCAATCATCTCGCCCTTGGCGGGATCGTCGTACCAGCGCTGCTGCATCGGCGACAGGGTGGGGCCGGGAAAGATCACGTTGGAGCGGATGTTGTCAGCAGCGAACTGAATGGCGACGGACTTCGACAGCGCCACCATGCCGGCCTTGGAGGCTTGATAAGCGTCCTGCGGCTGGGTGTCGCCGCGCAGGCATTGGATGGTGGAAATATGCACCATCGCGCCGCCGCCTGTCTGCTTCATCAGCGGCACCGCGTGGCGCACCGTATGCACGACCGATTTGAGATTGATGGCGAACACCTGATCCCACAGATCTAGATCGATATCGACCGCTGATTTATCGCGCTCGAACCACAGCACTCCGGCCGCATTGATGAGAAAATCGAGCCGCCCGGCGGCCTTGGCCTGGGCGCCGATGGCAGCGGCCACAGCGGCATTATCGCTGGCGTCGCCCTGGATATAGCGCGCCCCTTTTGGCAACCCATCCGGCGCTTCTTTGAGATCAAAGAGCGTGACGTCCGCGCCTGCTTGCAGCAGGCTGGTTGCCGCGGCTAAGCCCATGCCACCGCCGGCGCCGGTGACAAATGCGCTCTTGCCAGAAAAATCCGTGCTCCAATCCATAGCGTATCGCTCTCCTCTATTCTCTTGATGTCAGTGGTTAGTTTGTAGCACCCGTTTCCGGCACCTGCGGCTCATAAGCGAGATTGGGCGCGAGCCAACGCTCGGCCTCTTGCGGTGCGATGTGCTTGCGCCGGGCATAGTCCTCAATCTGGTCGCGCTCGATCTTGCCGAGCCCGAAATAGCTCGATTCTGGGTGGCTGAAATAGAACCCGCTGACCGAGGCAGCCGGACGCATGGCGTAACTTTCTGTCAATTCGATACCGGCGCGATCCGTGGCCTCGAGCAGCGTAAACAGCGTGCCCTTTTCGGTATGATCGGGACAGGACGGATAGCCTGGCGCCGGGCGGATGCCGGCATAGGCCTCGGCGATCAACCCTTCATTGTCGAGCGCCTCGTCTTTGGCATAGCCCCAATGTTCGGTGCGCACGAGCTGATGCAGGCGTTCGGCGAATGCCTCGGCGAGACGGTCAGCCAGCGCCTTGATCATGATCGAGTTGTAATCGTCGTTGGCATTTTCGTAGCGCGTTGCGATGGCGTCCACTTCGGCGCCGACTGACACGGCGAAGGCGCCGATATAGTCGGCGACGCCGCTCTCTTGCGGCGCGATGAAATCCGCCAGCGACATATTGGCTCGGCCTTTGTCGCGCGGCATTTGTTGGCGCAGGAAATGCAGCATCTCGATAGGTTCGCCGCGCGCCTCATTGCCATAGACGGCGACATCGTCGTCGCGCACGCTATTGGCCGGCCAAAAGCCGATGACGCCGCGCGCGCTCAACCATTTTTCCGCGACGATGCGCTTCAACATGTCGCGCGCGTCACCGAACACTTCGCGCGCTGCCTCGCCGACGACCTCATCTTCTAGAATACGCGGATATTTTCCGACCAGATCCCAGGTCCGGAAAAACGGCGTCCAATCGATCAGCGGTTCGAGCTCAGCCAAGGCAAAATTATCGACCGGCTTAGCGCCGAGAAAGGCGGGACGCGTCGCTTTATAGCCGTGCCAATCGAGCGCCCGGCGGTTGCGGCGCGCCGTCGCATAGGGCACTCGGTCGTCGCGTTTTTGGCCGCGTTGATAGCCTTCGCGGATACGCTCGTAGCTTTCGCGTACCGTCGTTTCATATTCGCGCCGGCGGTTGGCGGACAGAAGATTGCCGACCACGCCGACTGCCTTGGAGGCGTCGGGCACTTGGATGACAGTGCCGTGATAGCGCGGCGCTACCTTGACCGCCGTATGCAGGCGGCTGGTTGTGGCGCCGCCGATGAGGAGCGGCAAATCCAGCCCTTCGCGCTCCATCTCCGCCGCCACGGTGCACATTTCATCTAGGCTCGGCGTGATCAGGCCGGAGAGACCGATAATATCAACCTTCTCACGCCGCGCCGCATCGATGATCTTGGTGACCGGCGTCATAACGCCAAGGTCGATCACTTCGTAATTGTTACATTGCAGCACCACGCCGACGATGTTCTTGCCGATGTCGTGCACATCGCCCTTGACCGTCGCCATCAGGATTTTTCCGGCCTTGGTCTGCACCCCGCCGTGATCCTCGTCCTCCATATAGGGAATGAGAATGGCGACGGCTTTTTTCATCACCCGCGCGCTCTTGACCACCTGTGGCAGGAACATCTTGCCGGCGCCGAACAGGTCGCCGACGATATTCATGCCGTTCATCAATGGTCCTTCGATGACATGAAGCGCGCGCTCCGCTTGCTGCCGCGCTTCTTCCACATCTTCGTCGATAAAATCGCCGATGCCGTTGACCAATGCATGGCTGAGACGCGCATTTACATCCTGCTCGCGCCATGTGAGATCGGCGGCCTCTTTCTTGCCACTGGCGCCGCCGCGATGGGTATTGGCCGCTTCCAGTAAGCGGTCGGTGGCATCCGCGCGGCGGTTGAGCAGCACGTCCTCGACCCGCTCGAGCAAATCCTTCGGAATATCTTCATAGACCGTCAACTGGCCGGCATTGACGATGCCCATATCCATGCCGGCGCGGATGGCGTGATAGAGGAACGCCGAATGCATCGCCTCGCGCACTCGGTCATTGCCACGGAACGAGAACGACACATTGGAAAGACCGCCCGAGACATGCACACCGGGCAAATTTTCCCGGATGCGCCGGGTCGCGGCGATAAAGGCGCGACCATAATCATTATGCTCCTCGATGCCGGTGGCGACGGCAAATATATTGGGATCGAAGATGATATCCTCGGGTGCAATCCCGACCTTCTCGGTCAACAGTGCATAGGCGCGGGCGCAGATCTCAAACTTGCGCTCCTCGGTATCAGCCTGACCTTTTTCATCAAACGCCATGACCACCATCGCCGCGCCGTAGCGCCGCACTAGTTCAGCCTGCTGCAAGAAACTCTCTTCGCCTTCCTTGAGGCTGATCGAATTAACGATCGCTTTGCCCTGCACGCATTTGAGACCGGCTTCAATCACCGACCATTTGGATGAATCGATCATCACAGGCACGCGGCTGATATCCGGCTCGGCGGCAATCAAATTGAGAAAGCGCACCATCGCCGCTTCCGAATCCAATAGCCCCTCATCCATGTTGATGTCGATGATCTGGGCGCCGTTTTCGACCTGCTGGCGGGCGATTTCGACGGCGGCGTCGAAATCGCCTGCGATGATCAATTTGCGGAACTTGGCCGATCCCGCGACGTTGGTGCGCTCACCGATATTGACGAACAGACCGTTCACGCCCGGATCTCCAGTGGTTCGAGGCCGGACAGGCGTAGATGTTGTGGCATCACCGGAATCTCGCGCGGCGCGGCACCGGCCACCGCTCCGGCGATGGCACGGATATGTCCGGGCGTTGTGCCGCAACAGCCGCCGAGAATATTGACCAACCCGGTCTCGGCCCATTCGCGCAAGAACGTCGCGGTTTGTTCGGGCGCTTCGTCATATTCGCCGAATTCGTTGGGGAGACCGGCATTGGGGTATGCTGAGACCCGCGTGTCGGCAACGCGCGACAACTCGGCAACATAGGGGCGCATGTGGTCTGCGCCGAGCGCGCAATTGAGGCCGATCGAGAACGGGCGCGCATGGCGGACCGAATTCCAAAACGCTTCGGTAGTCTGGCCGGTGAGGGTCCGCCCCGACAAGTCGGTGATCGTCCCCGAAACCATGAGCGGAACGCGGTAGCCCAGCTTTGCGAACAGCTCTTCGAGGGCAAAGATGGCGGCTTTGGCGTTCAGCGTGTCGAACACGGTTTCGAGCAGCAGAAGATCGACGCCCCCTTCGATCAGCGCCGCCGCCGCCTGAAAATAACCTTGGCGTAAATCATCAAATGTGACGGCGCGGTATGCCGGGTCGCTGACATCCGGCGAGATCGAAGCCGTCTTGCTGGTCGGGCCGAGAGCGCCGGCGACGAAGCGTGGCCGCCCCGGTGTCGCGGCAGCACGCGCCGCATCCACGGCCAAGCGCGCCGCCGCCATGTTCATGTCACGCACTAGATTCTCGGTGCCGTAATCGGCTTGCGACAATGCGGTCGAATTGAACGTGTTGGTGGTCACGATATCGGAGCCGGCTTCTAGATAGGCTTCGTGTATGGCGCGAATGGCGTCGGGCCGAGTGAGCGAGAGTAAGTCGTTGTTGCCCCTGAGGTCGCGATTATGCTCGCGCAGCAGATCGCCGCGAAAATCCTGTTCCGTCAGGCTGAGCTGTTGGATCATCGTGCCCATGCCGCCATCGAGAATGACGATGCGCCGCCCCGCAATCTCATCCAGCATCTGGACGCGTGCTTGGCGTTCGCTCATGCGGCTGCTCCCTGCAACGACAACGGCGCGCGAACGCCGAGCGCGTGACAGATAGCCCGCGTCAGCTCGGCCCGGTTGAGCGTGTAAAAATGAAAATTTTGCACCCCTTGGGCGATCAATCGACGGCACTGCTCGATGGCGATCCAGCCCGAGATCAGGCGGCGTGTATCGGGGTCATCGTCGAGCCCGTCAAACAAGCGCGCCAGCCAGTCCGGCAGCGAGGCGCCGCAACGCGCGCTGAAATTGATCAGGTGCGCGTAATTTGTCACCGGCAGGATGCCCGGCACGATCGGCACCTCGATGCCGGCGGCGGCGGCACGGTCGCGAAAGCGCAGGAACAGATCAACATCGAAAAAGAACTGCGTCATCGCGCGGCTGGCCCCGGCGTCGATCTTGCGTTTGAGATTGTCTAGGTCACTTGCCGAGCTCACGGCCTCGGGATGGCCTTCCGGGTAGGCAGCAACGCTGATTTCAAAATTGGCGACGCGCCGTAGTCCGGTCACAAGGTCGGAAGCATAAGCATAGCCGTCCTTCGGCGCTTCGAATTTCGTTGCGCCCTCGGGCGGGTCGCCGCGGAGCGCCACCACGTGACGCACGCCGGCATCCCAATAGCGCCGGGCGGCGTCATCCACCGCGCCGCGCGAATCGCCAACGCACGTCAAATGCGCCGCCGGGGTGAGTGCTGTATCGCGCATGATTCGCTCCACGGTATCGAAGGTGCGTTCACGCGTGCTGCCGCCGGCGCCGTAAGTCACGGAGACGAATTCCGGATTGATCGGCGCCAGGCGGAGAATCGCACTCCACAATTGTTCCGCGATCTTATCGCTGGTCGGCGGAAAAAATTCAAAACTGATCATTATATCGCTTAACGCCGGTGCGCATACCGCTTCGCCCAGCCGGTCGCTCGCAATTGCGGGCGGATTCTCCAATGATGATTTTGTTTCGGTCATGCCCGGCCAGCCAAAAAAAGACCGCTCCAGCTATCACTGGGCGGCGCCCATCGCTTTAGCCGGATTTTTATAGCGTCCGCAAACTGTCGGTCAAATCGGCGCTTTGATGTCGTTGACATATAGGGATTTTTCGAACTCTGTCAATGGTTGGGAAGGTTCCGGGTATACTGGCACATGGCTGAATTATCGATTAACGACAGGCGATTGAGCGTGGCGCCGATGATGGACTGCACCGACCGGCATGGGCGCTATTTTATGCGCCAGTGCAGCCGCCATGTCCTGCTTTATAGTGAGATGATCACCGCCGCCGCCGTGCGCCATGGCAAACGCGATTTTTTGCTGGCCTTTGACGCGGCGGAGCATCCGGTTGCGCTGCAACTCGGCGGCGGCGATCCGGCGGAACTGGTGGTGGCGGCCAAATTCGGCCAAGCCGCCGGTTACGGTGAAATCAATCTCAATGTCGGCTGCCCAAGCGACCGTGTGAAGAGCGGACGCTTCGGCGCCTGTCTGATGGCGGAGCCCGAATTGGTGGCGCGCTGTGTCGCGGCGATGGCGGACGCCGTCGATCTCCCGATCACGGTCAAATGCCGCATCGGCATCGATGGGCGCGACAGTTTTGAGCAATTGCGAAGCTTCGCCGGCCTACTGGTCGAAGCCGGCATGGCGAGTCTCGCCGTGCATGCCCGCATCGCCATCCTGGAGGGCCTAAGTCCCAAGCAGAACCGTGAGATCCCGCCGCTCGATTACGAACGCGTCTACCGCCTGAAAGACGAATTGCCGGGGCTCGAAATTATCCTCAATGGTGGCGTGCGCAGCCTCGCTGATGCGGCGCAGCATTTGCAGCGTGTCGATGGCGTGATGATCGGCCGCGCCGCCTTTGAAGACCCTTATATCTTGGCCGAAGCAGATGCGCGCATATTTGCCGATGCCCGCGTCGCTCCGAGCCGCCATGATATCGCTCGCGCCATGCTGCCTTATACCGAGCGCGCGCTCGGCGGTGGTGCGCGGCTCAACCACATCACCCGGCATATGCTGGGGCTATTTCACGCCCGCCCTGGGGCCCGCCTATGGCGGCGTTATCTGAGTGAAAATGTGCCCAAGCCAGGTGCCGGACCGGAGGTCATCGAGCAAGCGCTAGCGCTTGTGCCTGAGATGGTCTGAGGGCAAAAAATAAAGTGCAAATCGCACTCCCAATTTGTCCGGACAGATTATATGATGCCCCCGCGCTCGCGAGAGACAATTAACCAGAACAGGCGGATACATGGCTAGAATCGGTGTCGATGTCGGCGGCACGTTTACCGACCTCATTCTAGAATCAGAATCGATTGGCGGCAGTTCAGGCGGTGTGATGGTGCATAAGGTACCGAGCACGCCAGAGGATCAATCTATCGGTGTTATCCGTGGCATCACTGAGATCTGCGAGATGGCCGGCGTTGCCCTCGGCGATATCGAAAAGATCGTGCATGGCACCACCGTCGCCACGAATGCAGTGATTGAATATGACGGCGCTGAGGTCGGCATGCTGACGACGCGTGGCTTCCGCGATATTCTCCTGCTGGCGCGCGGCAAGCGGCCACATAATTTCTCCATGCAGTTCGACGTGCCGTGGCAATCCAAGCCGCTGGTCAAGCGACGAAACCGCATTGTCGTCTCTGAGCGCATCCTGCCGCCGGACGGCCGCATTGAGGTCGCGCTTGATGAAGACGAAGTGCGCGCGGCGGCGGAGCTATTAAAAAAGCGCGGCGTCGACGCCGTCATCATTTGTTTTATTTATTCGTTCCTCAACAACACGCATGAGCAGCGCGCCAAGGCAATCGTCAAGGAAATCTTGCCCGATACTTATGTTAGTTGTTCGAGCGAAGTGGCCGATGTGATTCGCGAATATGAGCGTTTTTCCACCGCCGCGATGAATGCCTTTATCGGGCCGAGGACGTCGTTTTATCTGCGCAACCTGGAAAGCGCGCTGCGCGGCGTAGGGGTGAGCGCGGAAATTCGTGTAATGCAATCAAACGGCGGCGTCACCACCATCGAAGGCGGCAGCGAACGGCCGGTAACGATCCTCATGTCAGGGCCAGCGGGCGGCGTCATCGGCGGCAAATGGGCCGGCGATCTTTCCGGCGTCGAGAATTTGATCACTGTCGATATCGGCGGCACCTCGGCCGATATCAGTGTCGTACCGCGCGGCGAAGTGCGTATTATGAATCCGCGAGATACCAATATCGGCGGCTATCCCATCCTGACGCCGATGATCGATTTGGCGACCATTGGCGCCGGCGGTGGCTCCATCGCCTATGTTGACGAAGGCGGCGCGTTCCGCGTTGGGCCGCGCTCGGCTGGCGCCAATCCAGGGCCGGCATGCTATGGCAAGGGCGGCGTTGAACCCACCGTGACCGATGCGCAAGTGGTGCTCGGTCGTCTCGATGCCGAGCAATTTCTGGGCGGCGGCGTGGCGATCGACCCCAAGCTTTCGGCCAAGGCGATCAAGGACAATCTCTGCGACAAGTTGAACATGAGTCTCGAAGAGGCGGCGCTCGGCGTCATCCGGGTGATCAATTCCAACATGGCGCTTGAGATTCGCGCCAACTCGGTGGCCAAGGGCATCGACCCGCGTGACTATTCGCTGGTCGCGTTTGGCGGCGCCGGGCCGTTGCATGGCGTCGCACTGGCCATAACCGTGGCGGCGCGCGAAACGATCGTGCCGCCGGCGCCGGGCATCAACGCTGCGACCGGCCTGCTGGCCACCGATATGCAATATGAATTTACCCGCTCGGCGTTGATCACCATCAGCACCGCCGAGCAAAGCGATTACGACGTGCTCAACAACCAGCTCGACGAACTGCTCGTCATGGCGAGCGCGTCGCTAGATGCGGATGACGTGGCGCCGGAGGCGCGCAGATTTACCCGCATCGCTGAATGCCGCTATCAGGGCCAGGGCTTCGAGCTGCGGGCCGAACTTCCGGCCGAAGCGGTTGATGCTGGCAATAGGCAGGTGCTGATTGACAATTTCCACGAAGCGCATCGCCGCGATTACGGCCACGCATTTGATGATCAGAATGTCGAAATCATCACGTTGCGGGTGGTCGCTTCGGCGGCCACGGCCAGGCTAAATTGGCCGAAATTGGCGGCGGGAACAGGGCAAAACCCGAAAGACGCGGTGATGTACAGCCGCCCCACCACCTTCGACGGCGGCGAGACCCTGGATACGCCGCGCTATGATCGCGGCAAGCTGACCGCCGGGCAGACGGTTTCGGGGCCGGCCATCATTATCCAGCACGATTCCACCACCTTGATTCCGCCCGGCCATGTGGCCGAAGTTTCGGAATACGGTAATTTACATGTTCGCGGCACGGCCAAATAGAGAGCTGGCGGGAGGAAACGATTATGAGCAAAAAAGAAGTCGACCCTATCACATTGCAGGTTATCGGCGGTGCGCTCCATACCATCGCTAAGGAAATGGGTCATGTGCTGTACCGCATGTCTTATTCCTCGATCATTCGCGAGTCCGAGGATCTCGGCGCAGGCCTGTTCGACGCCGATTGCAATACGCTCTGCGAATCAGATTCCACGCCCATGCATATCGGCTCGATTCCGGCCTACCTGCGCGGCATCAATGAAACCCTGCACGACCCGTGGCAGCCCGGCGATGTAGTTATTCACAATCATCCCTATTACGGCGCCAGCCACTCGCCCGATATCGCCGCCGTCGCGCCGGTCTTTTACGAAGGCGAGCTGGTCGGCTTCTCGGCCAACACCGCGCATCATGTCGATATCGGCGCGGCGACGCCGGGCCTCATTATTGATGTGCCAGATGTGTTCGCTGAGGGCATGCTGTTTAAGGGTGTGAAACTCTATGAGGGCGGTGTGCGCAACCGCGCCCTATGGCATTTCATCTCCACCAATACGCGGGTGCCGGATCAGGTGTTGGGCGATATCGAGGCCCAGGTCGCTTCGGTAGAGCTTGGCGTCAAACGCTTTGTCGAATTGCTCGACCAGTACGGCAAGGAGACGGTGTTCGCCGCCACCCAGCAGCTCATGGATTATTCTGAGTCCATGTTACGCAAACGTATTGCCGCCATTCCGGACGGTGAATACCGCGCTGAGGGTTTTCTCGACGATGACGGCCGCAATCGCGGCAAGACCTTGCCGGTCAAGGTGTGCGTCCGTATCGACGGCGATTCGGCCGAGGTCGATCTCACCGGCTCGTCGCCGCAAGTTGAGACTGCGTTCAATGTGCCGTTCGAGGGCTCGACCAAAGTGGCGTGCTATTTTGCCTTTCGCGCCGTGCTGCTCGACAGCGCGACGATCTCGGAGCATGTGCCGCAGAACGAGGGTTCGTTCCGCCCGATCAAGGTGACCGCGCCGCTGGGCTCGATCTTCAACCCGATATATCCGGCCGCAGCGGAAGCGCGCTTCAATCAAATTCAGCGCGTGGTGGATTGCATCATTAAGGCCCTGGCGCCGGTCATACCCGACAAAGTCACAGCCGGCTGCTCGGCCGATGTGTCGGCCATCGCCTATTCTGGCATGCGCCCGGAGGGCAATTATTGGGTCTTTATCGAAGTTAATGAAGGTGCCTATGGCGGGCGGCCCGCATCCGACGGCCCGGACGGCATCGAGGAGCTGATGCGCAACACGCGCAACAATCCGATTGAGGATTTAGGCATGCATCTGCCGCTGATTTGCGACCGTTATGAATTGCGCGATGATGTCATGCCCGGCGCCGGCGAATTTCGCGGTGGTATCGGCATGATCAAGGTGCAGCGCTATTTGACCGACGGTTCTCTCACCCACGAATCAGATCGCCATGCGGATGCGCCGTGGGGGTTCCTGGGTGGCACCGACGGCGTTGGCGCGCGGGTGCAAAAATATAACATCGCGGCGCCCAACGATATTGAGGAATTGCCCGGCAAGGTGCACGGCCTGCGCAATAAGGTAGGCGATTGCATCGGCGTCCTCAGCGCCTGCGGCGGTGGCTATGGCGATCCGCTGGCGCGCAGCCCCGAACAAGTGCGTGAGGATGTGTTGGATGATTTCTGCACCATCGAGCATGCCCGCGCTGCCTATGGCGTGGTGCTGAATTCCGAACTGGAGATCGATGCCGCCGCCACACAAGCGCGGCGCGGTGAAATGCGCGCCTAAACAGCTTCGATGCGGCAGCAATTTTTGCGATGAAAGTGAGGCTACGCCTTGACTGAAGCCTTTGTGTGCGACGGCGTGAGAACACCCATCGGGCGCTATGGCGGCGCCTTGTCCGCGGTGCGCCCAGATGACCTCGCGGCAATGCCGATCCGCGCCTTGATCGAGCGCAACACCGCGGCCGATTGGCAGGCGGTCGACGATGTCGTCCTCGGCTGTGCCAATCAGGCAGGCGAGGACAACCGCAATGTCGCCCGCATGGCACTGCTGTTGGCGGGCATGCCGGATAGCGTGCCCGGCGCCACAGTCAATCGCCTGTGCGGCTCCGGCATGGATGCGCTCGGCGGCGCGGCGCGGGCAATCAAGGCCGGCGAGGCCGATTTTATAATTGCCGGCGGTGTCGAGAGCATGTCGCGGGCACCTTTTGTCATGGCCAAAGCAGAGACCGCCTTTTCGCGTGCCGCCAAAATCGAAGACACCACGCTCGGCTGGCGCTTCGTCAACAAACTGATGAAAGAGCTGCACGGCATCGATTCAATGCCGGAAACGGCGGAAAATGTCGCCGAGGAATACCAGATCGCCCGCGCCGATCAGGACGCCTTCGCGTTGCGCAGTCAGCAGCGCGCCGCGGCGGCCATGGCGGCCGGATATTTCGACGCCGAGATCGTTCCCGTCAGCATTCCGCAGCGCAAGGCCGAGGCTGTCATTGTCGCGCGCGACGAGCATCCGCGTGCTGGCACGACCGCAGAGGGCTTGGCCAAATTGCCAGCCTTGTTTCGCGCCGGCGGCACGGTGACGGCGGGCAACGCGTCGGGCCTCAATGACGGCGCCTGCGCCTTGCTGGTGGCCTCCGAGGCAGCGGCGCGCGCCCAAGGCTTAACACCGCGTGCGCGCGTCCTTGGCGTCGCGACGGCTGGCATCGCGCCTCGCATCATGGGCATGGGGCCGGCGCCGGCATCGCGCAAACTGCTTGAGCGCCTTGGCCTCACGATTAGCGATATGGACGTGATCGAGCTCAACGAAGCCTTCGCCGCCCAGGCCCTCGGCGTGACGCGCGACTTGGGGCTGGCGGACGATGCCGCGCATGTAAATGCCAATGGCGGTGCCATCGCGCTTGGCCACCCTCTGGGCATGAGCGGCGCGCGCCTGGTGTTGACCGCCATCCATCAGCTTGAACGCACCGGTGGACGCTACGCCCTTTGCACCATGTGCATCGGCGTCGGTCAAGGCATCGCCTTGGCGCTCGAGAAGGTCTAAACGCTGTTTTGCCTCGATCTTGATCGGGCGCAGGCGCCTAAGAAATTGCCGGCCGTATCCCGCGAACACTTGCTCGGGGCGTACCTCCCAGGCTATTGGTCGGCGCTAGACAGGGGAGCCGATGATGGACTGGTATCATATCTGGTGCGATCTCAAGACGGGCGAGAATGACCTCGCCTTTTGCCGCAATCTCGACGCTTATCTCGGCCATCTACAGGGCCAAGGTTTGATCGAGGAGCACCGCCTGATGCGCCGCAAGCTCGGCCTGGCCTTTGACGGCGCCGGCGAGTTTCACATCATGATCGGAACGCGCGACTTGGCGCAACTCGATGCCGCCTTCAATCTCGTATCAACCCGTACAGGCGAGGTAGAACGGCTTCACAAAACCGTTTACAGCGCGGTGGCGAATGTCAAATTCGGCCTTTACCGGGATTTTCCCGATCCACAGCGCGCCACCAGCTGATCACCGCTGAGCACGGCCGTTACTCGATCTCTGTATGTATCGGGGCGTCGGGATGAAAAGCGTGGAAGGCGAACGCGAAGCTGATGTCATGCACCGCATCGGCCGGCCCGTCGGGCCCATCGCGTTGCACCACGACATTGCCGATATCGCGCCCGGCGCTAATCTGGGTCGTATCTAGCGCCGAGTTTTGTCCGGCCTCCCAGGTAATAATCAAGTCGCCACGCTCGATCCGCTTTAGGCGCTGCACCAGCTCCAAGCTCCAGGCCTCCTTGCCGATCACCACAACACGAGCAAGCGGCGCGATATTTTCCGGTAATTCACCGCGGTAAAGAAACGGCTTGGTCGACTGGTCGTAACGCGAATAGGGATTGGCGCCGTAATTGCGCATGCTGGCGTTGGTCGGCACCAGCACTGTCGCGCCCTCTTGGCCTGCGGTGCGCGCTCGGAAGCGTTCGAAGGATTCGACCCGCGACGGCAGCGCAGTGAGCATTATGCCAGTCATTTTCCCGACGAAGGCTTCGCCGGTGAACTGCTGCCACCAGCTCTCCGTCTGGCGGTCATACATCACCAGGTCGGAATTGCGCAGCTTGCCAGTGGTGCCAAAATCGAGCACTTGGCCGTCGACGCGGCGGTCGAACACCAGAGCCGAATTGCACAGCGGGCAAAAGGTGACCGTGATCGGCACGCCGCCGAGGGTATCGTTGGCAATCTCGTGCCAGATGAGAATTCGCACCGGATAGGCGCGTATCTCGCCATTGAGGGCGACCGTAATGACCGGTTCCTGGTCGCCAATATTATTGATTTCGCCAGGCGCACTGTGTATCGGCTGGTCGATCGCCGGGATGCCGTCTTTTGGTGGGCCGCCCGACATGATCTCGTCGAATTCGATCGACGTCCGCGAAAAATCGGTTTGCTTCCATTCATGTGTCCAGGAGCTGGGTGGCTCCGCGGCAGCAGCGCTAGTAAGCGGCAATACGCAAATAAAGATCGCCGCCAAAACGAACGGCAGGAATTTCATCAGCTTTCCCTTCGATTGGCCAAGGCGCGAGTGTCCCCATCCGATCGATGCCGTGCTAGGAAAAGTGTTTCACAATGCCGTGACAGCGCCCCGCGCCAGAGTCAGGCTAGGGCGTCTGCAATTGCCCGTTTGGCCATGACCGTCACCAGATGGGCACGATATTCGGCGCTGGCATGCATGTCCGAATTGAGGTCGTCCGCCGCCGGCGCTGGCAATTCGACCTTGCTTGAGAGCGCCTGCCCGAGCGCAGCCTCCATGGCGGTCGCGCGAAATACGCATGGTCCGGCGCCGGTCACTGCGACGCGCACGCCGGATGCGGTTTCCGCCGCAAAAACGCCGACGATGGCGTAGCGCGATGCCGGATTGGGAAATTTCGCGTAGCCTGCCTTGGTCGCCGTGGGAAAGCGCACCGCAGTGATGATTTCGCCCTCTTCCAGCGCCGTTTCGAACATATCGGTAAAGAAATCATCGCCGGCAATTTCCCGCCCCGTAGTGATCACGGTGGCACCGAGGCCAAGCACCGCCGCCGGATAATCCGCCGCCGGATCATTGTTGGCGATGGCGCCGCCGAGAGTGCCGCTATTGCGCACCTGAGGGTCACCAATCAATTCGGCCAGCGTCGCCAGCGCTGGGATCGCAGTGCGGACGGTTTCAGATGCGGCGACGTCGGCATGCAGCGTCGCAGCGCCGATCAGCAGCGCATCGCCTTCCACGCGGATAAAACTTAGATCCATAATGGAAGCGAGATCGATCACATCTGACGGTTTGGAAAGGCGGAACTTCAGGCTCGGCAGCAGCGTTTGCCCGCCCGCCATATACTGCGCGTCTGCCGCAACGCTGTGGATTTCAGCGGCCTCCGCAAGTGTTGTCGGACGGTGATATTTGAATTCATACACGGCGGGGGATCCGATTGTTATTCGCTGGGCGAAACAATATCGGCTCGCGCGTCGGCGGTAAAGGCACGTTCGCCGTTGATTGTGAAAGCATTGATCGCCGCTTGCCCGGCGGGCGAGATCAGCCACTCGATAAAGCGCTGGCCAAGCTCGGATTTAACGTGCGGATGGCGGTCTTTGTTGACCAGAATAACACCGTAAGGGTTGAACAGGGCCGGGTCGCCGTGCAGCACTATTTTGAGGCTCAGGCGATTGTTGAAATTCAGCCAGGTACCGAAATCGGCCAGGGTATAGGCCGCCATCGCCGCCGCGATATTCAGTGTCGCCCCCATGCCGCTACCGGCCTCGCGATACCAGCTCGGCGACAATTGGCCAACATCGTTGATGCCGGCGGCGCGCCACAGCGCGGTCTCGCGCTTATGGGTGCCGCTATCGTCACCGCGCGAGACGAAGGGAGCTTGGCTTTCGGCGATCTTGGCGAGCGCCGCTCCGGCGTCCGCCATGCCGGCGATGCCGGCCGGGTCCGCAGCCGGTCCGATGATGACGAATTCGTTGTACATCACGTCGTAGCGCCGCACGCCGAATCCCTCAGCGACAAATTTTTCCTCTGACCGCTTGTGATGCACGAATAGGACATCGGCATCGCCATTCTGCGCCAAGCGGACGGCTTGCCCGGTGCCGACCGCGAGCACGCGCACCTCTATCCCGCTGCGCTCCTGAAATATGGGTAAAATATGATCGAACAGCCCGGAATTTTGCGTCGAGCTCGTCGACGCGACGATGATGAACGGCTCTTCGGCGCGAGCCGGCGGTCCGGCAAACATCGCGGCGAGGGCGGCCAACAGGCCAAAAGTCAGGAAAGTTCTTCGAAGCAATATCAGCATCGAGGCCATCGTTACCCTCCGGTCGCCGGTTCAGGGTGGGGTGAGTTCGCGGCGCTGCCACCACAACAACTCGCCGCGCAGAAAAGCTTGTGCCAAATCATTCTCCGGCGCCGCGAAAAACGCTGGCGCGGCGGATTTTTCCATCAAGCGGCCGCGATGAATAAACATAACCTCGTCGGCAAGCCGGCGCGCCTGGCCGAGATCATGGGTCGACATAATGATCTTCGTGCCCTCATTTTTCATCGCCAAAATAACTTCCTCGATGACATGGGTTGCCGCCGGATCGATGCTGGCGGTCGGTTCGTCAAGGAATAGGACTTGCGGCCGTAGCGCCCACGAGCGCGCCAGCGCCAAGCGTTGCTGTTCGCCGAACGACAACACACGTGCCGATGTTTTGGCAAAGCGATTGAGGCCGGCGCGGCTGAGCGCTTCCTCGACCAGGGCGGGCCGGCGCCGACGCGGCACCTTGCGCAGCGCCAGGGCGAATTCGATATTGGCCTGCACCGAACGGCGCAATAATACCGGTCGCTGGAATACCATGGCTTGATAGGGCGACGGATTGCGCCCCGCCGCACCGGACCAGTGGATCGTGCCTGCGCTCGGTGCTAAGAGGCCATGGCAGAGGCGGAGCAGCAGGCTTTTGCCTGCGCCGTTGGGCCCGACGATGATGGTGATATCCTTGGCGTCCAGGGTGCAGGAGACATCTTTGAGCAGGCGCTGATGGCCGACACTGAAGCTCACCCCACTCAACTCCAGGGGCAAAATCGACGGTGCATCCGCTGATATCATGGCGTCACCCCTTGGCGGGTGTTGCCCCTGAGGACGAAAAGCAGCCCGTTCACCAGCACCGAGATAACGATCAGAATGATGCCGAGGCCAAGCGCCAGGGCGAGGTTCCCCTTGCTCACCTCCAGCGCGATAGATGTCGTCATGACGCGGGTGACATGGTCGATATTGCCGCCGACGATCATCACCGCACCGACTTCGGCGATGGCCCGGCCAAAACCGGCGAGCACGGCCGTCATCAAACTATAGCGGCCGTCCCGGAGGAGGACGCCGAGCGAGCGCATTGGCGTCGTTCCGAGCGAGCGCAACTGCTCCTCATATTCAAGCCACAAGGTCTCCATCACTTGGCGCGCCAGTGCCGCGATCAGCGGGGTGATCAGCAGCACTTGGGCAATAATCATGGCCGTCGGCGTGAACAGCAAGCCGAGCACGCCGAAGGGACCTGCGCGCGACAACAGCAGATAGACGATCAAGCCGATCACCACTGGCGGCAAGCCCATGAAGGCGTTTAAAACGATGACCAAAACTGTGCGCCCGGGAAAACGGAACAACGCTAGCGCCGCGCCGATTGGCAGGCCAATGATGCTGGCGATTACAACCGCGCTGAGGCTCACCTTGAGCGACAGCAGCACGACCTCCGAAAGGTCGCTGTTTAAATTTGCGACGAGGGCGAAGGCGGTCGATATCGCGGCGCCGAAATCGGTCATGCCGCATTACTAGCATGGAGAATTATCAAGGGGCAGGCCTAGTTTGCTTTGGCACACGCGCGCGCGGGCTAGGGGAGGGAACCCGCTAGCCGCCGCCGCGCTGAAAATGAAGGTCGATCCGGGCCATTTCGGCAGCGGCATCGTCATAGCCGATGAGGGCGAAGCATACGAAGGTTATCGGCAGTTCCACTAAGGCGATGCGGCGAACAGATTCCTCAGACAACGTGATGTCAATTTTCCGCGCGCCGTCAGCGAGCGAAATTCTGCCGTCGACCAACTTGAAATCAGTGTGGCCAACTGCGCGGCAGAGCAGGCGGGTAAAGTCGCGATGCGTGATCGCCATTTCTTTTTTGAAAAGGACCGGCTCACTGGTCATGTTCGGCCGCCGGCGATGGGCGGCCAGACGGCGACGGCGTCGTTTTCGTTCAGCTGATGTAGTTCACGCTGGCCAGGCGCGACGAACACACCGTTGATGAGGACCAGATGGCAGTTTTCTGGCGGCACCATGAACTTCGCCAATACCGATGCCGGCGTGGCGCTGGCTTCGACCTCGATATCGATTTGATTGTCCTTCGTGCCGGGCGGCAGATACCTGCTCAGCATCGCATAAAGCTTGAGCGTGACCTTCATGGCCCAAACCCGCGCGGCGCGTTAGAGCTGACTGTGAGCGACGTAGGCCTCCATGACCCGATTCGGGCTGGCCATGAGCTTGTCTTTCCAGTCGCCGAGCGGCGTTCGGCTGGTGATCAGGCCGCGCATCACGCCGACATGTTCGGTCATGCCGATGCCGAGCGCGCCGATCAAACGATCCTCGTCAAATTGCAAACAGAGATATTTGTAGTTCTTTTCGTCGGTCGCGGCTCCCGTGTCGCCCCCGGCGATGCCGTCCCATTTGCCGAACGAGCTCGATATCAAGCCGGCAGTCGCCAGTACATTCATGTTCAGGCTGCCCTTATAGACCGGGCTGAGGCCGGCCATATTCAGGGCTGCGATGCGGCCATGCTCAACGGCAGTCGGCTGAATCGCGTGCACCATGTGGCCGCCGGTCGAGAAATCAAGGCCCTGTGCCACGTCACCAGCAGCGAAGATATTCTCAACATTGGTGGCCAGATGTTCGTCGACCAAAATGCCGTCATCGGTGGCGACGCCGCTGCCGTCGAGAAAGTCCATGTTGGGCGCCACACCGACCGCGAGCACAACCAGATGCGCGTTCAATTTGCGCCCGTCCGCGAGCACCACGTTTTTGTCGCCGGCGCCGCCTGACGCCGCCTCGATGGCGCTCACCCGGCTCGATGTCAGTACTTCGACATTCTTGCTCTCGCACCAGCGCTTCAGCATGCCGCCAGCGGTGCCGTCCATCATGCGCGAGACCATGCGCTCTTCCATTTCCACAACGCTCAGATTGCCGGCCAGCTTGAGCAGTGATTCAAGGATGATGCAGCCGATGAAACCGGCGCCAATCAATACAACGTTGGAATCCTTCACGGCTAATTTAGTGATCTTGCGCGCGTCCGCCAGGGTCCAGCAGTTATGCACGCCGGCCAAATCCATACCCGGCACCGGCAATTGCATCGGCCGCGCGCCAGTGGCAATCAGCAGGCGGTCATAGCCGATTTTTCCGCCGCCTTCCATAGTCAGGGAATTGTCGCCCGCCGCGACGGTTTCAACGCGGCCGTGGCTGTATTGGATCGACAGCGCTTCGTAATGCCCCGCCGTTTTACGCAAATGGGTGCCGCCCTCGGCGATGTTACCTTCGAGCAGATAGGGGATGGCCATGCGCGAATAAGGTGGTTCTGGCTCGCCGCCGATCAGATGGATTTCGGCGTTGCGATCATTCTTGCGCAGGGTTTCCGCGGCGACGACGCCGGCTGGTCCGGCGCCAACGATGACGTGCTTCATAACAATACCCTCGGCTGAATCCCGGTTAGGCCGCTCTGAAGCCGCGGCCGAAGAACTGGTTGCTGGCCTCTCCGGCTCCAGCCGGAGAGGTTACAACACAAAGACCAAACAGCGATCCGCTCTCAGAGCGCGACCGTGCTTAGAGCGCGATGCGCTCCAGCGTTTCGTTTGACGGTATGCCCTCACTGGTCCAGCCGCGCGCATCGTAATATTCCGGCAGCATCTTGGCGAGGTCACTGGTTCTGCCTTCCGCCGGCCCAGTTTTGGCCGCGTCTTTTAACAGCCGTTTGGGCAGAGTATCGTCAGCGCTGGTGAAGCCGGCCTGCAGATTATACATGCGCTCCAGGTTCCACACCCGCTCGCCGACCTCGAGCAGACGCTCCGGCGTCCAATCACCTTCACACGCCGCGTCTATTTGCGGCGCGATATCGTCGAGCGACCAGGCAAAGGTGGTGAACAGGCACAGACCTGACGAATCGACGGCACCGGTCGCGTCCTGGAAGGCCTTGACCAAACCAGCCTTGCCATCCGACACGGTGGGGTCGGTTTTTTCGGGAATACCAAAAATCTCGGACGAAACCGTATATCCCCTGAGATGGCAGGCGCCGCGGTTTGAGGTGGCGTAGGTCAGCCCCATGCCCTGGATGCCGCGTGCGTCATAGGCCGGGAATTCCTGGCCCTTGACTGACATCGACAGTTCCGGCTTGCCATACTTCTCGCACAGCCGCTTGGAACCCAGGCCAATTTCGGCACCGAAGCCCTCGCCCCGGCCGGTTAGTTCGGCGAGTTCGGTCAGCGCTTTTGCCGATCCGAATTTGAGCGCCATCCCCCCGGTTTCTTTGTCGCCGATCACGCCGGTCTCATACAGTTCCATTGCTGCACCGACAGTGGCGCCGAACGAGATCGGGTCAAACCCCTGTTCGTTGCAAATGAAGTTGGCGAAAGTCAGCGCGTCCAAATCATCCACACCGGTTGCCGCTCCAAGCGCCCAGGCGGCTTCATATTCCAAGCCGCCGGAAGCGATCTGATATTGCGGTCGTTCGGCGACCGTGTAGTGACTGCGCTCGACGGTGGAAATGCGACCACAACCGATGGTGCAGCCGAAACAGGCAGCCGTTGTCAGGAGATTGGTCTTGCCATCCCCGGCGCGCGGCTCTGACATAGCCTCGGCCGAAATCTTATTGGCGCCTGTGAATTGGCTGTCGAGATGGTTGCGCGTCGGCAATGCGCCGGACTCGTTAATCACGTTCATCAGCACCTGGGTGCCGTACGTCGGCAGGCCTTGGCCGGTGACCGGATTTTCAGCAAGGATTGCCTTGCCCGACGCAACCGCGGAGAGGAATTTATCCGCATCCTCGACCTGTACGCCGAGCGAGCCACGAATGGCGACGGCCTTCAAATTTTTGGAACCCATCACCGCGCCGACGCCCGAGCGCCCCGCAGCGCGGTGCATATCATTGACCACGCAGGCGATTTTGACGCCTTTTTCGCCCGCCACGCCGATTGACGCGATGCGCAGGAGCGGATCCTGATGCTTCGCTTTGATGCCTTCCTCGGTATCCCAGCAGGATTTGCCCCAAAAATCGCCGGCATCGACCAGTTGCGCAACGTCATTTTCGACCAGCAGATAGACCGGCGACTTCGCCTTGCCTTCGAAAATGATCATGTCGTAACCAGCATTCTTCATTTCGTTGCCAAAAAAACCGCCGGAATTCGAGCACGCGATGGCGTTGGTGAGGGCGCCCTTGGTGATGATCGAATAACGCCCTGCAGTTGACGCACAGGTGCCGGTCAGTGGGCCGGTCGCCATGATCATTTTGTTGTCCGGCGACATCGGATCGACCTTCGGGTCGGTTTCCTCAACCAAATATTTGGTCGCCAAGCCGCGCTGGCCCAGATATTTCTGCGCCCATTCCATATTCAGCGGTTCGTTGGCGCACGTGCCCTTTGTCAGGTTTACGCGCAATACATTTCTTGCCCATGCCATGATCTATATCCTCCCTAAGCCTCAGCCTGCGCGCCGGAATCGGTCTTCGCCGCCCAAGTGCGCATCTTGTCGAGGCCGGTCCAGTTGGCGTCGACATAGGTGATCGCCGCGGTCGGGCACGCGCTAGCGCATTTTGGATCGCCGCCGCAAAGATCGCATTTGATCACTTTGCCGGTGTCGGCATTGTAATTCACGGTGCCGAACGGGCAGGCGATAGTGCACACTTTGCAACCGACACAGGCCGCGTCCGATACCACTTTGGCGCCGGTCTTCGCATCCACCGAGATCGCATCGACCGGACAAGCCGACATGCACCAAGCGTCATCGCATTGGGTGCAAGTATAGGGCACTTGACGCCCCTGTTCGTGGAAATTGAAAACTTTGATGCGCGATTTAGCCGGGTTAAAAATGCCCTCATTCTCATACGAGCAAGCGAGCTCGCATTGTAGGCATCCGGTACATTTATCAGGATCAATGTGAAGCGATTTCAACACGTTCTATACCTCCCGGCTCTTTCTTGAATTTGATTACTGACACTTTCCCCGTTTCACGCGGGTCACGCAACACTTTCCTCCGCCAATCGCGGCGCGTTCTAAGCGCGTTCCGCCATATCTCGTGTTCCGGCGACGATCGCCTTGACGATATTGTGGTAGCCGGTGCAACGGCAGAGATTGCCTTCGAGATGGGCGCGAATTTCGCTCTCGCTGGCCTTCGGTTTGGTACGCGCCAGCTCGACCGCCGTCATCAGCATCCCCGGCGTGCAAAATCCGCACTGCAGAGCATGATGCTCTTTGAACGCGGCCTGCATGGGATGCAGTTCCGCCTCCGTCCCCAAGCCCTCCACTGTCGTCACGTCGGCGCCGTCGGCGCGCGCCGCCAACATGGTGCAGGATTTCACGCAACGGCCGTTGACATGCACATTGCAGGCGCCGCACTGACTAGTGTCACAGCCGATATGGGTGCCTGTGAGGCGGAGCCGCTCACGTAGAAAGGCTGACAGCAACATGTTCGCCGGCACGCTTTCGCGCACGCTCCGGCCATTAACAGTTGCTGATATCGTGACGGCGTTGGTGGTTTCGTCGGCTGACATTTTTCCTCCGCACAATCTTAATCTAAATTCTAAGCAATATCTAAATTCTATCCTGGTCTCTGCAACCCCGTGAATATCGTTCTCCGAAATGTCGGCGGGATCTCATTGGGCACGCTCGCTTTGACTAGCAGGATAACGCGAAGGCAGAGGTGCGACAAAAGAATTATACGGCGGAGCATGCTGTTGGCCATCGGTCGACCATGGCGCCCTGTGCGCACTGGCGTGCATGGGCATGCATCCGAATGACACCATAAAACCAGACCAAATTTGAGTATTAAGCGCTGAAAAATGTGATCTTGCCTTCCAATGCCGATGCCGGACGCTGGGAGTCGCCCACAGTACAGCGTGTAAAGCCCCCTCTCTATGTACCATTTTCTGATAGAGTTTCGGGCACCGGTGGACGCATGTTCAAAGCCTGATGCGGGCGGATGTGATTGTACTGTTTCAGCCAGGTTTCGATGACGATTTGAGCCTGTCTGATTGATGTGAACCACTCTGCATTGAGAACCTCCCTGCGCGGCTTTGTCACGTTAACAGGCAGGACACGCAAGGATCCGTGTCAGTTGTTTTTCAAGCCGCCACGCTCGCATTTTCCCAGACGCCGAATGCGTCGGTCCGCAACCGCTTGAATGTGGATCGGCGCTGTCAGATTAACTAGAACCAGTCTCCAAAATCCCTGGCAGTGAAACTGTTAGGCGGTGAACTGCTGCCGCTTAACCTATGCACAACAATTAACGCCGCGCCGTCCGCAACGCCCTCTCAAACGACTTCTTAAAGTTTGGCACCATCCGCCGCTGCACGACCTTGGCCGCGTCTTCGTAGAAGCGTAGCCGCTTCGGTATGCGCGCGAGCGGTACTAATAAGCACCCGTGACGGCCTCTCACCCAGTCGCCGGAACCCTATTCCCACGCTCCGTGTGCCGTGATAGCCGAACCGAGACGCTTGGCGAGCAAACCATTTGAGGGAAACCCGGCCCAAGCCCCTGCCTGAGGAACCGTGCCCTCTGATCCATGGCTGCTGATCCGGTCTACGATTTAATCGAAAACCAAAAAACCACCCGGGCCCCTGGTCGGTGTTCCGTGGTCCGTGAACCGTGATCGGTGGTCCATGGTGCGTGATCCATGATCCGGGATGCAGTATCCCTGGTATCGTTTGCGCGGAACACTGCCCAAGGGCCGCGGCTCATGGACCACGGGGCGCTTCGGGGCGGCCCCAATCATTACCGTATCAAGGCGTGGTCAGGATTAAGCCCAAAGGGACCCGAGATCGCCGAGTAGCTCCAAATAAATGTGGTATGGAATGTGGTATGGCGCAGGAGGGATAGAAAATTGTCATTTATTAACAGTGATTTATTTTACTATTAGGCGGACGCCCCCTCCGCCAGTACATTAGATAACCCGTTGTTTTTACAGCGGGTTATTTTTTCGATATTTTGGCCCCACTGGCAGGCCCGGATTATCGCGGTGCCTCGCCCTATGGAGCGCTAGCCCCTGACAAAACTTGCTCGGCGATCTTTTGCCCGAGGTGGAAAATACGATTTTACGTCACCGCTCTATGCCGAACAGTGATGCAAAGAGTGTGAGCCGCGGGCCACCCGGATAGGGTGAGCGACCCCTGCGCCATACAAATTTGCCATTTCGAGAAGAAGCTTCGGTATGGAACAGTTGGCGTGCACGCCGGTAAATCCGCGAGTGATTTAGCCCGATTATGTCGCCCGGCTGATCGAACCGGGATCATCGGGTGAAACCTCCAGCTACTCCATTACTTCGTAGCTCGTCATTTGCATATCCGCCCCTTCTGCACGCAACGCCTTGAGCGGCTGGTAGGCGTCCGATCCGTACCATTCATTGATTTTTTCGAGACTCGGGAATTTGACGATGATGGTGAGGCCGTGACCGTAGCTGTCACCATTCAACGCCTTGTCCACCTTCGCGCGATACACTAACTCGGCGCCGAAAGATGCCGCGACCTTGCTTGTTTTGGCGATGTATTCCTGGAACTTTTCCGGATTCTTGACGGTGATATTGGCGATCATGAGTGCGCTCATCTGTCGGTTCCTTTCAAACGGGGGTGATGGCCGTATCTGGCCAGAAACTGGTTTTCACGATCCTTGATTGGGTTGATATCTTGTGCTCAATCATCGGCGAGACCTGACGGTGGACAATATGATGCACAAACTTTATATAAACAAGTGTTAAGTTTATATAATAAAGGTATGTGCTCGTGAAGGAGTGGCGCCTATGACCGGATCCCGTCGCTACAGATTGCTGTGCCCGCTTGCGCGCGCGCTCGACCATATCGGCGATCGCTGGACCTTATTGATATTGCGTGATCTGCATGCCGGACCTGCGCGCTTTTCTGAACTCGAGAGCGGTTTGACCGGCATCGCGACAAATCTTTTGACGGATCGTCTGCAGCAATTGATGGCGGACGGGCTGGTGGCGAAGCGCGCGGGCGAGCACGGACTAACCCTCTACGCGCTCACGGAGCTTGGCGCCTCCACCGATAAGTTGCTGTTTGAATTGGCCATGTTTGGCGGACAATTTAAGCCCGATGATGAACTGCGCCGGCCGGGAAATCTCAGACTGATCGTGCTGAGCATGCGGACGGCTCTTCGGCGCGTCGTCACACCGGACATCCGGTTTGAGGCAGAACTCAACATGGACGGTGAGCGCATGACCATTAACGTCGGCGATGGAACGGTCGAGATGCGCTACGCGCCGTCCAATTCACCCGACGTCGTCATGATAACTTCATACGAGCCCATGATCGCGACAGCGGACGGCGAAATGCCGATGGAGCAATTTTTGCAAAACCACGTGCAAATTATCACTCATACTGCGAACAAAGATGTGGAATTCATGAACCTGATGGGCGCGGCAATGAGCCGTTTCGCGCGCGAAGGCTGAAGCAAGTTCGCGACAATCTATTCTCCGGCGGCGCGACGGGCACGGGCGACAACCGAGCTATGGCGCACCGAAATTTCTATGCCGGTGCGGCGTTCCGGAGTCGCTCCGTTGCTTGGCGATCAACAGCCATCCCGTTTGGCTCTATGACCACGCCATATTGGTTCCGCGCCGCCTCGATCGAGATATACTCCTCGAGCACGTCTTCCAGCACCATTTCAGCCGGCCGCTCAAACGGCGCACCCCAGCCACCGCCCCCGGTGCTTTCGAACATGAACTGCTCGCCGTAGGTGAACGGGTATGCCGCCAGCAGCGGATTGGTCCATTCGCCCTCACAACCCATACCGCCAATGACCTTGTGCGAGCCGTCCTCGGCAATTTTTTGCGATCGCTGGACGGCGCTACGCCCACCGCCGTTGGCGCCGGGGGTCCCTTCCTTGGTGCGTGAGGTCTCCATACTGAGTTCGGCATCGCACAGGAAGCGCACCTTAAAAATGGCGCCGAGACCGCCGCGGAACTTGCCAGCGCCGGCCGAATCCTGGCGCAGTTCGAAGCTTTCATACTCGATAGGAAATAGCAGCTCCGCAGTCTCCGCCGGCATGTTCATGCAATTACCGAGCGGGTCCATGGTCACGTTCATGCCATCGCCGTAAGGCGTGCCGCCCCAGCCGCCCGCAGGAAGGTCCGAAAAAACATCCGTGTTGCCGGCCGCATCCCGCGTCGCGGCGACGAACCAGTTGCACTCGGCAAATGTCGAGCCGGTTACCCGCTCCGGGATCGCCTTGGCGAGAGCTTGCCACATGGCACTGGTTATCTTGGACGATGTGAGCGTCGTGCAGCCGACGACCGGCGCCGGCCATTTGGCATTCAGCCAGCAATCATCTGGGAGCTTTAGCTCAAGCGGCAGCATCATGCCATAGTTCGAGGGCGCATGCGGCGCCAGGAAAAATTGCAGCGAATAAAATGCGGCGGACGCCGTATTCGCCATCGGCGAGTTGATCGCACCTTTGGTGATCGGCGCCGAGCCGGCGAAATCGATGGTGATATCGGATCCCGATATGGTGAGTGACACCTTGATGACAACAGGTTCATCGGAGAAGCCATCGGTATCGGCGTAATCTTCTCCGCTATAGACACCGTCCGGGATATCCTCAATGGCGGCGCGGACGATCTTTTCGGTGTAGGCAATAACCTGGTTCATCCCCGCCGCAACCGTGGCGGCGCCATATCTGACAGCCAAACGCTGCAGCTCAGCCTCCGCCGCGCACAGCGCACCCAGGTGGCCCTGAAGATCGCCACGGATAAAATGCGGCGTGCGCGTATTGCTGACGATGATATCGAGAATTTCGTCTCGAACGATGTAGTTCTCGTACAGTTTTGTGGGTGGCAGCCTGAGACCTTCACTGGCGACATGGGTGCCGAACGCCTGCCCTCCTGCCGCCCCGCCGCCGAGGTCCATCCAGTGGCCACGGCTGACGGCAAAGCCAAGCAGCTCGCCGTCGAGGAAGATCGGCATGGTAAAGGTAATGTCGTTGATGTGAGATCCGCCCTGGTACGGATCATTGAGGGCGATGACATCTCCGGGCTGCATCTGCTCGATCGGAAACTTTTGAATCGACGCGTCGGCGCTGTACTGCATTGCAGCCAAATGCACCGGATTGCCGGACTGGCCAATCAGATGCAAATTCGCGTCATATATTGCATTCGAGAAATCCAGCATGTCGGACAAGATCGGCGAGAACGATGTTCTCTGCAGGATCGTGGTCATGCGGGCGCAGGTGAATTCGAAGGCGTTTCGAAGAACCTCGAAGGTGATCGGGTCGACTGCATCTTCCGAAGCGCGACTCGCCGAAATTGCCTGATTTAACGCCATGGCTATTTCCTCTTCTTTACGCGTTGCCGATCTCAATGAGCAGATTGCCCATCTCATCGGTGGTTGCCTTACAGCCCGGCGGCAGGACTGCGCAGGCGTCGGCATATTCCACAATGCTGGGGCCGGGAATATTCAGCCCGGCGGTCAAGCCATTCGCCGCAAACACCGGAGTCTCGATCCATTGACCGCCGAAATATACCGGCCGCGTCGACGGCGAAGCTCCCCTCCCTTTGGCCACCGGGTGAATGATTGGCGGATCGGAAAATTTTCCAATCGCGGTAACGCCGAGGGCGACGAAGACGATCGGAAAATCTTCGGAATGCACGCCATAGTCTCTGGTGTGCGCGGCGTGGAAAATTTTGGCGATCTCCGGCACATGGTGCTTGTCGATACGCCCAGATGGAATCTCGCATTCCACTTCGAATGTCTGGCCGAGGTAACGCATCTGCGCCGTACGCGAAATTACCATGCCGTCTTCGGCCACGCCGTCGCTCGCCAACAGCACGCGCCCTCGTGCCTCCAGCTCCTCGTAACTGGTGTTCAATTGCTCAATGTCGATATCGACCAGCTCGGCATAGAGAAAACTTTCCAGGTCGTGGCGCAAATTCATCGCTGTCGCACCGAACGCCGAAGCCACGCCGGCATGAGCCGGCACCAGAACTTTTGGGACATTCATCGCCTGCGCCACGAAGCACGCATGCATCGGACCGGCGCCGCCGAAACTGGTCAGCACATAGTCTCTCGGGTCCCGCGCGCGATCCACGACGACGCCTTTAACCGCCTGTGCCATGGCCTCGCAGGAGATGCGGATGATGCCCTCCGCCGTTTCCAGGCGGGATAAACCGATGGCGTGCGCGACGCCGTCGATCGCCTGCTCGGCGGCCCGGGGATCAAGTTCGAACTTGCCGCCGAGAGACGGATGCAACCTGCCAAGAATGAGATTGGCATCAGTCACGGTGGGCTCGGTCCCGCCGCGCCGGTAGCAGGCCGGGCCGGGGTCGGCACCAGCGCTCTTCGGCCCGACCCGGAGCGAGTTGCCTGTGTCGACCCAGGCGATTGAGCCACCGCCGGCGCCGACGCTCCTGATATCGAGCATCGGAACGCTGACCGGCACTTCCCACTCCAATTCATAGTCGCGCGTGATCAGCCCGTGCCCCGCTTCGACGATCGATGCGTCGAAGCTGGTGCCGCCGACGTCGGTATGGATGATGTTTTCGATATGCGTCGCCTGGCTCAAATAGGCGGCATAGGCGACGCCCCCTGCCGGGCCGGATTCAATCAGTTCTTCAGGCCGCTGTTTGGCGAGCTCTGCGCCCATCACGCCGCCATTGCTCTTCAGTATCAGCAGCGCATGGCTGAACCCCTCCGCCTTAAGCGCTTGTTCGAGGCGCTCGAAATAGCCGGTCATCACCGGCATCAGCGCCGCCCGAATGGCTGTCGTCGTGAACCTTGCATGCTCGCGAAAGACCGGCCGCGTTTCAGCCGAAATCACCACATGCGCGTTCGGGTTGTTGGCCAACACGATCTCGCGCATACGGATTTCATGCTCGGGATTGGCGTAGGAATTGATGAAACCGACGCCGATAGCGGCATATCCACGCTCGGCGATGCGTTCTGAAATCTTGTGCGCCGCCGCCTCATCAAGCGGGCGGCGAATATTCCCAGTGGCCGACATACGTTCTGGAACGGCAAACCGGTCGCGGCGGCGGATGATGGGGCTGGGCTTGGATTGGTAGGGGTCGTAGAGATATTGCCGGTGTTGCCGGCCGATTTCGATGGTGTCACGAAAGCCTTCGGTCGTGACGAAGGCGGCCTCGGGGTAATCGCGCTCGATCAGGGCGTTGGTCGCCGTCGTCGTGCCATGTAGCAAATGAGATATTTGGCTGAAATCGATATCCGCCTGCTTGATCGCCTGGATGACTCCCAAGGCGCGATCTTCCTTCGTGGTAAGAACCTTGGTCGAGATCGACTGGTTGGTTTTTTGATTCCAGGCGAACAGATCGGTGAACGTCCCACCGACATCGACACCGACGCGCCACATGACCTTGTTGTCGGCCATATTTTCTCCCCCCTGACTGAAGACTGCCAATCTAGTGCCGTTGGCGACAGCTGGGAAGGTTTGTAATCACAGTTTATGATAAACTCATGCGTGCCGCCGCATTGTTCCTGCCGGCGGCCATTCAAACCATTCGTCGAAGCTTCATGAATTTGTTAAATGCACAGCAAATTGAAACGGTGATTTCGCCAGCTCTGCTTGTCTTTGATCGCGCCAGCAATAAATCGTAGGATTGGCCGCGATGACACTCTCAAATTTATCACCGAAATCTGGCCCTACCCGTTCCATGGCGGCGTGGATCGAAGCCGCGCCGCGTGGCTGGTCAGATGTTGCGCTGGCGCGGGCGGAGGCGGCTTTTATCGACACCGTGGCCTGCATGCTGGCTGGCGCGGACGATCCGGCGGCGCGCCGGGCGCGAGCGACAACCGCACGCTGGGGCGCCGGCGAGGCAACGATATGCGGAACGTCGGCGCGCCAAGCGGCACCCTGGGCGGCGTTGGCCAACGGCACGGCGGCCCATGCCCTGGATTATGATGACGTGCTTGAGATTGCCAACGCGCATGTCAGCGCTGTGCTGGTGCCGGCAATATTAGCACTCGGCGAGGAGCGACAAGCGTCGGGGGAAGAATGCCTGGATGCCTTGATCGTCGGGGTCGAGATCATGGCGCGCCTCGGTGAGGCGATGAACATGACGCATTATTTTCTTGGCTGGCACACCACGCTGACGCTCGGAACGATCAGTGCCGCCGCAGCTGCGGCCCGCCTCCTGAAATTGGATGCGGCGCGGGCGTCGGCGGCGATCAGCGTCGCCGCGAGTATGGCGTCCGGCATGAAATGGCAATTCGGCACCATGGCCAAGCCAATCCATGCCGGCCTCGCCGCGAAGAACGGCATCCTCGCCGCATCAATGGCAGAATCCGGCATCACGGCAGCCGAAGATATCTATGAAGGCGAGCGCGGCTTTGTCGCGCTTTATGCCGGCACGCCGATCGCGCGCCTCGAAGCGGCGATGGAGAGGCTAGGCGCACCGCCGGCGATTGAACAACATGGGCTGTGGCAGAAAGTTTATCCCTGTTGCGCGAGTGCGCACCGACCGCTTGACGCGATTCTTGCCTTGCGCGCGGAAACCGGCATCGCACCCGGCGCGATCGATTCTATCGACGCAGTGGTGTCGCAAGTGGCGGTACAAAACCTTACCTACCCCGCACCCGAGGATGCGATGCAGGCGCGCTTTAGCATGCATTATCTATTGGCGAGTGCCTTGGTCGACGGCGATTTATCACTCGATGCGTTTGAACCGTCGGCGCTTAAGCGCCCGCAAATTCGCGAGCTCTTGCCGAAGATTACGATGATTGCCGATCCTGGGCAGCCGGGTGACGTGGGCACGGATTCAACCCGCCACAGCGCCGAGGTGACGCTGCATCTATCGGACGGCAGCACGCTGTCGCGCGCCGTTTTCGATCCGCGCGGCCATCCTCAGCAGGCAATGGATGCGGTCGAGCTTGCGCAAAAATTCATGTCCTGTGCCGAGCGCTGCCTGACGCAAAATGAAGCGAAATTCGTATTGACAGTGCTCGGCGATATGCGCGGCCTTGATCGGATAACCAAGCTTACAGATCGGTTGAGCACACATCATGACGCCTAAAGCTGAATATCAAGCGGACGCACGCGCCGTCGAGTTCACCCAGGAAAATTTTGTTTTCGACTGCCTCGGTCTTTTTTATGTGTTGAGCGAGCCTTATTCGACGCGTTGCCTCGAAGCCGGCGTCAATGCCTGCAACGTCACATTTGCATTGGAAAGCAGCTGGGATGACATGATGCGAAAGGTCGATGAAGGCTTTGACTTGATCGACAAAAACCCGATGTTGGTGCGGGCCGAGACGGCGGCCGATATACGCCGCGCCCAGGCGGCTGGACAGCTCGCTATTATTCCCGGCACCCAGGGGGCTGGGATGATCGACCGCGAGCTGAGCCGCGTCGGCGTACTGGCGCGGCTCGGCTTTAAGTTCTTTGGTCTCGCCTATACCGGCGCCACGCTTTTTGCCGATGGCTGCGGCGAACGGCGCGATGCCGGAGTGAGCTTCCTCGGCCAGGAGTTGATCGACGCGGTCAACCAAACGGCGATGATGCTTGACCTGTCGCACACCGGGCATCGCTCGCGGGCCGAGGCGACGGCGCGCGCGCGCGCACCGGTCTGCACCCATTCGAACGCCTGGGACCATGTGCCGAATGACCGCAACACCAAAGATGAAACGGCGCGCGAAATTGTCGCCAAGGGCGGCATGATGGGCGCCTGCTGCCTGCCCAAATCCGTCAACCCGGAGAGCGCCACGCTCGATCACCTGATCGATCACATCGATCATTTTCGCGGCCTTGTCGGAAGCGACCATATCGGTATCGGTCTCGACTTCACGGAGGGCTACAAGGACGCCGGTGTTGTGCTGCCGGAATCGATCCGCTGGCGGACGCTGCGGCCTGACATGTTCGGCACGGTGGATGAGTTCGTGACGCAGCGCTATCCGGACGGGCTCGGCGCCATTGCCGAGTTGCCGAATTTGACGCACCGGCTTATGCAGCGTGGGTATTCAGATGATGAGGTGGCTGGAATTCTCGGCCTCAACTGGCTGCGCACATTTGAGAATTTCGTTGGATAGTTTGAGGATAAAGCAATGAGTGAGTCTCTACCCGTTCCCGTTTCTGTCGATCCCGACACCGGCGTGTGGTCGGTTGACGGCATGCCGATGATTTTGGTGCCGCGCCACTTTTGGATGGCCGTGCATGACGCGACCGAGAAGCGCTTCGGTATCGAGGAAAATGCGGCAATGCTAAATGACGCAAGCTGCGGCGCCGCATACACTTGGTGCGAAATGGAAGCGCGCACGCATGGCCTGTCAGGCACCGATGTCTTTCATCACTACATGGATCGCAGATCACGCCGTGGCTGGGGGCGGTGCACGGTAGACCTGCTGGACGCCGATGCCGGCCATGCCCGCGTGCGCATGACGAATTCAGTATTCGTCTACGCCGCCGGCCCGGATGCCGGGCGCAACGTCTGCTACATGTTCAACGGATCGCTCAGCGGCGCCATGGAATATGTCACCCACGATCTCGACGGCAGCCGCCGCAAAATGAAATGCGAAGAGATCCAATGCGCCGCAAACGGCGCCGAAGAATGCCTGTTTGAAGTGCGCCCGGCATGATTTTGACTGACGGAGCTAGGTCGTTCCATGGCTGAACATTTTGACGTTTTGATCATCGGCGGCGGCGTTGTCGGCGCCTCGACCGCCTATCACCTGGCGGCGCTGGGCGGCAAAAAGATCTGCCTGATCGAGCGCGAGCAGATTGGCAGCGGCGGCACGGGGCGCTCCTGCGCTATTGTCCGCACGCACTACTCCGTCCCCAGCAATACCGCGCTCACGGTGAAGAGCCTGGAGATGTTTAGCGATTTCGCCGGCTATCTGGATGATCCCGAACTCACCGCCGGCTTTGTCCGCTCGGGCTATCTGATTCTCGCCGGTGAGGGCAAAACGAGTGACATGCTTGTCGAAAATATGCGCATGCAGGAATCGGTCGGCGCTGAAACATTTCCCGTGACCCATAAGGAGGCGCTCGAGCACCATCCGCATCTGAAGTTCGACGATATCGGCGCGGTGGGCTATGAGCCGCGCTCCGGCTATGCCGATCCTCACTTGACCACGGGCGGCTTTGCCCAAGCGGCGCGGCGCCGGGGGGTGACGTTTAAGATCGGCTGTCGCGTCAGCAAAATACTTTGCGAAGGCCAGCGTGCGGTCGGGGTCGAAACCGATCAGGGCGCCATTCACGCGGATTGCATCATCAGTGCGATCGGCCCGTGGACGCGCGAATTGACCGATCCGCTTGGGATCGAGACCCATCTCGATATCTCGCGGCATACCGTTCTGACGCTGCGTGGCGACATCGACTACGGTCGTGACCTCCCGGTGATCAAGGATTTATCGACCCAGAATAAGATGTATTTCCGCCCCGCATCGGGCGGCGTTGTGTTGGTAGGCACTGGCGATCACGGCGATCCGATTACGGACGCGGACGATGTGAACGAAACGGTGGAAGACGATTTTGTTCTCACCCAAGGCGGTCAGATCGCCCGACGTATGGCAAATTTCGACAGCGCCGAAATCACCGACAGTTGGGTTGGCGTGTACGACATCACACCGGACTGGAACCCGGCGCTTGGAACGCCGGAGGGATGGCAAGGATTGATCCTCGCTTACGGATTTTCAGGCCACGGATTTAAATTGGCGCCGGCGGTGGGAAAGATGCTGGCACAGAGCGCGCTTGGCCAGGAAACCGATGTCGATATAACGCCCTATCGCCTCGGCCGTTTTGATACGGGCGAGTTACTCACCGGGACCTATGGGATCGGTTCTATCGCCTGATAGGCTGCGTTTTAGTTTGGTAGGATCAATAGTCGAGCTTGCCGATCTGCGCGATGATCTGCTCTCTTTCTTCCTCGAACTGTGGTGAGATCATGATTTCCTCGCCGATATGTTCCAGTTCTTCGTCTTCCGCCCATGACTTTGGTTTGGTGACCGCCGCTTCGAACAGGGCGCCGCCCGGCGTGCGCACATAGATGGAATCAAAATAGCCGCGATCCTTGCGATCTGAGAAATCGGTATAGCCCATGCCTTCGACATGCGCCTTGTATTTGCTCTGTTTATCAAGCGAATCGATGTCGAAAGCGCAGTGATGGACGATGCCTTCGCCGAACGTCCAACTGCCTTGCGGGGTGTCGGCATCATGCGTGATTTCGACAATCGTCCCGCTGCCGCCCTTGCCCATCTGATAGCGCTTGGTGGCGCCGTCCTCGGCAACTAAGTCGCTGCTCCACGCGGCCTGCATGAACTCGTCCATCAGTTCAATTTCACGCACATTCACCGTAATTCCATGCATCCCGACGATGCCCTTGTCGGCGGGAATATTGGTCTGGTCCCAGGCGCGCCGGCCGGCGGCGTCGGTCTCGACCAGGGTGTAGTTGATGCCGGTAGGGTGCTTGAACGAAATACGTTTCTCACCGAAACGCTCGGACGCTGTGTTTTCGATGCCATGGGCACTGAGCCGCGCCGCCCAGAAATCCGAAGCGCCGGGCGCAACTGCCAGCATGACGCCCTGAATTTGATTGTTGCCCAGCCTGCCCTTCACGCCGGTGTGGCGCATCGGAAAGGTGGTGACAATGGAGCCCGGATCACCATCGGCATTGCCGTAATAGAGATGGTAAATCGGAACATTGCCGTCGTAGAGCAAGGTTTTTTTGACGCTCCGAAGTCCAAGGATTTGGGTGTGAAACTCGTAATCCTCTTGTTTGTCGCCGACGCACAAGGTGATGTGGTGCAACCCGTTCAAGGCCTTCATCGAGCGCTCCTGCCAAAGAGTTTGCAGACATAAATCTACTTCGGCTCAAGATAGCTCGCGAACTATCCTATCGCATCTCTTTCCGCGCCTGCTAACGCCGTGTTTTATCATCGGGCATCCGCCCGAAAGCGCCCAGGCTGGGCGTTTATTCCGGTCACACGGCGCGGCAAGTTCTAAGGCGTCTGGAATATTTTAATCTGAATCCCCGAGCCAGGCCGAGGATATTCCATGAAAGGGTGAAAAATTGGCGCGCAGAAGATAGACATCAACTGCGACAGGGAGCATTGTCAGATAAACCCTATCCGCATCCATAGTCTGGAGAAAGAACATGCGAATTCTGAGGCGTCTTGGGATTCTCGCGGCGGTCGGTCTTGTACCCTCCGTGGCATTTGCCGACCCGCCGGAGTTCTATCTTGGCTTAGGCGGAGGTGCCAATTTTCTGCATGATTCGGATGTTTCGGGCTCAGGTATAGATGTCGACGCGGATTTCGATACCGGACACGCCGGTATCTTGAGTGTGGGCCACAAGTACGAAAACGGTTTACGCACCGAACTTGAATTCGGCTATCGCAGCAATGATATCGACAGCGTTTCCGGCCTCGCCGGCTCGGGCGATGTGGATGCCTGGAGCGGCATGGTCAACCTGCTGTACGATGTGGACATGAATTCACAATTTAGCCCCTATGTCGGTATTGGCGCCGGTGTGGGTAGAGTATCCGTGGATGGCGCGGCGCCATTTGCCGGCGCCACAATCGATGACGACGATACCGGATTTGCTTATCAGGGCATTGCCGGTTTGTCCTACAAACTGATGCCGAGCCTCGATTTATTCGGCGACTATCGGTATTTCGCAACGCAGGCGCTTGACCTCACGACCTCCTCAGGCGTCGGTGTCGACGCCGATTATGCCAGCCATGCCATCATGATTGGTTTCCGCTGGAATTTCGGCGGAGAAAAGAGCGCGCCGCCACCCAAGCCCAAACCAATCAAGGTCGCGGAACCTGAGCCGATGAAAGTCGTCGAACCCGAGCCCGTGAAGGCGCCCGAACCGGAGGTGATGGCGCCGGAAGTACCGCGCACCTATATTGTGTTCTTCGATTTCGATCGCTCGAATCTGACACCGGAGGCTCTCGCCATTGTGATCGCCGCGGCCCAAAACGCGCAAACTCCCGGTATCACACGCATCGAGGCGACCGGCCATGCTGATCGTGCCGGTCCGGATGCCTACAATATGCGGCTTTCTTCTATGCGTGCCGAATCGGTTAAGGCCGAATTGATGCGCCGTGGTATTTCGGCGGGCGACATCGCGATTTCGGCCGAGGGCGAGAATAATCCGCTGGTACAGACGAATGACGGCGTCAGAGAGCCGCAAAATCGGCGGGTAGAGATTATTCTAAAATGAGAGATGGCCGCTTTGCGCGGCCTACTCGACTTTAGTCGGTTTCGGGAAACTGTAGGGCATCCACCGCGATTTCGGTGTTCGCCACTTGATCGCAGGCAATGATACCGTGGCTATTCGCGTGGGGCTGGCGCTGGGCAAACGCCATAATCGCCTGGCCGTCCAGTTCCATGACGGCAGCAAATTTGCCTGCTGCCCCGCTACAATAATCCTGCGTCGTGACACTGCGGCCCGACGCTTGATTTGCCAGGCGCGTGACGAATGAATTGAGCGCGGGGCCCGCATTCGCCGGGTAATGGGTCTTGAAGTATGCGCGAAGCGATGCCCCATTGCTGATTAGCGTATCTGAAAACTTGTTAACGAAATTTGCGTAGACGTCTTGTTGGCCACAAGAAAGCGCGGCCACCATGAGTTCGGCTTGCAACACACGCGTCGTGAGCACAGTCAATTCCGAACGGGTGGAGCAATTTTCCGCTTGTACCGACCCGCTTAAAACCACCGCGATGGTCAAGGCAACGGCGCCAGCCTTGGCGGATTTAGGGAGAATATTGTCCACAATTCGCATGCCACATAATTACCACAATTGGCGCCACCCTAGAAACAAATATCTAATATGGCGTTAATAGCATCCGGGGCATCTAAGGAAAAACATTCGAACGGCGGGCTTGCAACTCACAAAAGCCGCTGCTTAAACTGCAGCCAAGGATGAGCCAAGCTCTTCGTTAGTTAAGCCGCTCAGCGATTTTAAGTTCTTTGATGGCGGACAATCGCAAAGCTTTGGTTTGGGGAAGTTCAGGAGGAAGCAGAGGTCGTGCAATTTCACATCATGCAGTATGGCTCCAGAAACCAATCGCGCCGACAGCGTTTGTTCTAAGTATGCCGCTACGTGCAACGCAATTATCTCGCTTGGCCGCCGCGGCATTGCTCATGGCAGGTCTCGAACTGCTCTCGCCGGCCACGGCGTCTGCGCAAATCATCACCGACGGCGAAGTGCTAAAGAAACGCTGCGCATCGTTCCAATTGCTGAACTCCTCTGCTGACTCGC
>JAQBTG010000012.1 GCA_027624955.1 Pseudomonadota bacterium | reverse complement strand
GATTCCCAATTGCCGCGAAACGATGCGGAAGCATTCGATTTGATCAGCTCGAGCTGCCGGGTCAAGCAATATGTTCTCGACCGCCGGCACGAGATGACTTGGCGTGCATGCCTCTTGCAAAAACTCGGGGGCTGCACGGCGTCCGGCGACAATGTTGGCCAAAGCGATGTGCTGCACATGCACGACCTTCCGCGCCACCGCAACGGTGACCGGATTGGCGCGATAGGCAACCACCATCGGCACGCCGGCGATCGCCAGCTCGAGAGTTGCCGTGCCTGAGGATGTCAATGCTGCGTTGCTGGCGGCTAGCGCGGCGTACTTAGCCTCTCGTTCACTACCGTCGATGATCACCGCTTTAACATTCCAACTTTCCACGGCCGTTGAGATTTCCTTGCGCAGCGCCGGTACCGCTGGAATGACGGCCCAGCCGAGCGTCTTACGCGCCGCCAGAGAATTTACTGTTTCGCCGAAAATCGGCAAATGCCGGGATACCTCTGAGTGCCGGCTACCAGGAAGGATCGCGAGTAATGATTCACCTGCTGGAATGCCATGGTCGCGGCGAAACGCTGCGCCATCGGCATCGCCAATAAAGCCTTCGGCCAGGGGATGGCCGACAATCGTCGTTTGCAGACCGGTTCCGTCAAAATACTTTTCCTCAAACGGAAATAGCAGCAGCAAATGTGTGAGAAATTTGGCTATCTTGCCTGCCCGCCCGGGACGCCAGGCCCAAACCTGCGGCGCGACATAATGCACGACGGGTATACCACTTCCCTTCAAGCGCTTGCCGACACGGAAACAAAAATCGGGCGAATCTATGGTGACGACAATATCGGACGAGAGATGCCTTGCAGCCCGTTCGGTTTGGCGAATTCGCCGCAGTAGTTTTGGGATGTGGGGCAAGACTTCGAATATGCCCATGACTGAAAGCTCGTGCATCGGAAACAGGCTTTTCAATCCGGCGCGCCGCATGTGTTCACCGCCAACGCCGGCAAATCTGGCCTTTCCGTCCGTCAATGCCTTTAGCGCCAACATCAGGCGCGCACCTATCACGTCGCCGGACACCTCGCCGGCAACCAGAAAAAAAAGCGGAGCCTGCTCTGCGGCGTCACTCACGCCCGAATTCCGGCCACAAACAGGCCGAGCCGGTTCGCCTCCGTAACGACTTCAGCACGATCCAGGATAAGAGATTGCCCCTCTTCGACAGCGATGCCATTCAGCCCGGCTTTGGCCGCGTGCCGCACGGTATCTGCGCCGATGGTCGGCAGGTCGGCCCGACGTTCCTGTTGGGGTTTCTTCAATTTCACCAGAACACCACCCTGCCCTTCACGCTTGAGACCCGCGCATCGTTCCAACAGGGCATCGGTTCCCTCAATTGCCTCGACTCCAAGCACCACACCCTGCTGGACGACAACCGCTTGTCCCACATCCAGAACGCCCAAGGCCTGGGCGACCCTCGTGCCCAACACGATATCTTTTTGATCGATATCACCAGGGATCCGATCACCCAATATTCCCTCGGGCGCCGCTACGTCGTTGAGCAAATCATCCGCACCGACGACCCGGAAACCTTCGTTTTCCAGTTCCTCGACTAAAATTGAAAGAATCGCGTCGTCACCCTGCCCAGCGGCTTTTCGAATTCTGCCTAGCAGTCTGATGGCGCGCATGTCCGGCTTAAGCTTGGAAAAAGAGGGCCGGCGCACCGGGCCGGCAAATACGACGTCCGAGCAATTTTCTGACTTTAAGCGATTAATGGTCGCACCGACCTTGCCGAGCGGCATCCATACGTGCGAAACGCCCTCACAGGTTTTTGGATCCGCTTCATTCTCGAAGGCGATGACGAATACGTCGCGCCCGGCTGCCAGGCATGATTGCACAATACGGGCCGGCAGAGGTCCGCCGCCCGCAAGGATACCAAGCTTAGTTGGCACCGTCTCCCTTCGGCTGACAAATCGGCCGTGTGCTTTCCTCTTGAATAAAATCGACGATATCCATGACCGGTTCAATTTTATTGAAAAGATCGGAAACGTCTGCCAGGCGCTCCGTCATGTTGCCCTCCTGAGCGAAAAGCAAACGGAATGCGCGGCGCATGTCGTGAATGATATCTCTACTGAAACCGCGCCTTTTCAACCCGACCAAATTCAGTCCCGCCAGGCGCGCACGGTCACCCATCACCGAACCATAGGGAATGACGTCATGTTCAACGCCGGTCATTCCGCCGACAATAGAGTGACGACCGATACGGACATATTGATGAATCGCTGATAGGCCGCCCAAAATTGCCCACTCGCCGACCGAAACATGTCCGCCAAGCGCCGCGTTGTTCGCCATGATCACGTGATCGCCGATTTGACAGTCGTGGGCGACGTGCGATGCCACCATAAAGAGGCAGTTGTCACCAATGCGCGTTATCATGCCGCCGCCTTCGGTGCCCGGGTTCATGGTAACATGTTCGCGGATGACGTTGTTTGTGCCGATCTCCAGCACAGAGGGCTCGCCGGAATACTTCAAATCCTGCGGCGGCAGCCCAATTGAGGAAAACGGATAAATTACAGTGCCGGCGCCAATCCTAGTATGACCGTCGACAACTGCATGGGATATGAGGCGAACAGCGCCGCCCAGAATGACATTCTCGCCAACGACACAGTACGGACCAATTGATACGTCGTCCGCCAGCTCAGCTTTGGAATCAACGATGGCGGTCGGGTGAATATTCGTCATGTATCTTCCAAAATCATCGCCGCATATGTGGCTTCGGCGACTGTCTCACCATCAACCTTGGCGGCCGCTTCGAATTTCCAGACGTTTCGGCGTCGATGTTTTTTGCTCACATGCACCATTAGCTGATCCCCAGGAAATACAGGCCGGCGAAAACGGCAATTATCCACCGACATGAAGTACACGAGCTTGCCAGCCATGTCCGGCCCAAGCGTTTTTACGACCAACACGGCCGCAGTTTGCGCCATCGCTTCAATAATTAAAACGCCGGGCATGACTGGCCGGCGCGGAAAATGCCCCTGAAAATAGTTCTCGTTGATCGACACGTTCTTCAAGCCGAGCGCGCTTTCGTCAGGGACCACATTGAGGATCCGATCAATCATCAAGAAAGGATAGCGATGCGGAATCGCCTCGATGATCTGTTCAATATCAAGGGTTTCGACAACCCCTTTCTCGCTGGCTTCATTCATAAAACTACTCGTCCTTGTCGATTAGCTTGGACAGTATGATGCTTTGCCGGTGCCAGTCCCGGATGGACACGGCCGGTGTTCCGCCTATCGTTGCACCTGGTGGAATGCTCTTGGTAACGCCACTTTGTCCCGCGACTTTCGCCCCTGAACCGATCGTAATATGTCCGATCGCACCCGCCTGCCCGCCAAAAAACACAAAATCCCCGACTTTCGCACTGCCTGCAATGCCCACCATGCCCGCGAGGACACATCCTCTGCCCAGTTCCACGTTGTGCCCGATTTGAACGAGGTTGTCGATCCAACAACCCTGACCAATGATCGTGTCGGGCCCACTACCCCGATCGATCGTCGAGTTGGCGCCTATTTCAACATCCTCGCCGACAATCACGCGCCCCAGTTGCGGCACCTTGGTATGCCCACCTGGATCCGGCGAAAACCCGAATCCATCCTGGCCGATACGCGCGCCCGGATATATACGCGTCCGGTCGCCGATCAGACAATGACTGAGCGATGTACAGGCGCCAATCGTCACGTCGTCACCAATCACAACGGACGGCCCGATCACGACATTGGCTTCGATCAAACAATTTTTCCCGACGATCGCATTGGCGCCTATAACGACGCCGTGTTCTATACGGCACGTCGGATCAACGCGCGCGCTGCTCTCAACAAAGGCCGTTTCAGCTATATTTGGTTTCAGCGCCGGCACAGGGTAAAAAGCTTGCGCTGCCAGCGCATATGCCTTGTAGGGATTGGTGGATAGCAATAGCGCCATGTCTTTCGGAGCTCTCGCTGCGAGGCCTGGACTGACGATGCAAGCTGCCGCATCGCTGCTTTCAAAAGCTGCTATATATTTTCGATTATCCAGAAAACTTAAGTGCTCGGCGCTCGCCCGATCCAAAGGCGCGACATCAACAAGCCGCAGATCAGGGTCGGAATTTTCGCCCATTTCGGCCTCAATCAAGGCTGCCAATTCGGCCAATGTGAATGGCCCGGCACATGAATGAAATCGCGGATCTGCCATCGGTCCGTATCAGTTCAGTCCAAATTTCAGCGTCAAATCCGGCAATCGTTCGTCGAGGCGCCGGAGCACTTCACGTGAAATTCTTAAGCTTTTGTCGACAAACAAGGTTTGCACCTCGGGAATGACGAGGGTAATCCCGCGCTCAGTAGCAATTTCAGCGATGATATTCGATAATTCGACTTGCAATTGGCGCACCCCGCCAGCGTAGGCTTGATCCAATTCGCGCCGGCGATCCACCACGATTCGTTGAACCGCTGCAACATCTCCCTCGAACTCTCGTCGCCGCGCGGCATAGGCCTCTGGTGAAAGAACTGAACGCTGCCGTGCGAGCTCTTGCTCAAGCTCGCGTAAGCGGGCTTCCTCGGACGTTATCTCCACTTGGTACTGAGTGCGCTTACCCTCAATTTGCGCTTTTACCGATTTTGCTGCTGCAGCATCGCTCATGATCGCCTGTAACTCCACGACCGCAATGATTACAGGTTCCGTATTCTGCGCTTTGGCGACCGGCGACGCCGCATGAAGTAAGGCTAGCGCCAACAAAACCAGTGGCGCCGAAATGAAATACTGAATCTTGCTCAAAATCTTGCTCCGAAACTAAATCTGAAATTCTCCGTTTGGTCGAAACCTTCCTTTAGTACTGCTCGCGCGTAATCAACCCGTATGGGACCAAACGGAGACGAATAGGCGAAGCCAATTCCGATCGACGCGCGCGGATCACTAACATCCAATATCTCGGCGCCATTATCATCGACTTGAGTAAGTGTGCCGATATCGGAGAATAACGCGGCATCAACATCAAGATCCTTGGTCAAGTTGAGAGGGACAGTGATTTCAGCTGTGGCTGAATAAAATAAATTGCCGCCAAGAGAATCGTCTGTAATACCGTCCCGCGGACCAACACCGCCGGGTTCGAAACCACGCAGAGTTGCGCCGCCCAAAAAGAATCGATCGTTAATGCGTACGTCTTCCCCCAATCCGGTAATGTGACCCTGGCGCAAAACTGCACTGCCAACCCAATCCAACCATAGCGGCACATGGTAGGAAGAGGTGAGCGTATGCTTTAGAAAGTGCACATCCCCGCCCAAGCCCGCCGCTTCCTGGCCAAATTGTACGCGATAACCTTCAGTTGGCTTGATCCGACTATCGCGTTTGTCATATGTGAGGGAATGCCCAATAGATGAGGTGACTGAGGTGCCCGCTTGCTCCCTGATCAGCCGCGAGGCGCCTACATCCACATTGCTGATTTCATCTTGGCGCAAGGTGTATTGCAGTCCGTGGCGAAGATCTTCCGCGACGGTATAGTCGGCGCGTAAAGTGGATCCAAGCGTTTGCTGGTCAAAGGAACTTTCATCCTGAAAGTCGACATCCTTGCGAAAAACGTCGAACCCGGCCGCGACGTCTCGGTCGAGAAAATACGGCTCCGTAAAACTCAAATCGATTTCCTGACGGCGGGTCGAAAATTGCAGTCCTAAGCGCAGGTCTTGACCCCTCCCCAAGAGATTGCGTTCGCGGATGCTGATATCAGCTAGGATTCCGTCAAGACTCGATATTCCAACGCCGAAACTTAGTTCGCCAGTTGATTTCTCTGTAACGGCCACCGTCAGGACCGACTGATCGGGTTGGTTGCCTTGTTCGGTATCGACCTCGACCGTCTCGAACAATCCTAAATTTCTGATTTGCTGACGCGAACGTCGGATCTTAGCGGCGTTGAACGCATCGCCTTCAACCAGGCGAAACTCACGTCTCACCACTTTGTCCAATGTCCGCACGTTGCCAACGATGTTAATACGCTGCACGTAAACGCGCGGCCCTTCCTCTATATCATAGGCCACGTCTATGAGGCGGTCTTCGCGGTTGCGCTTTATATTGGGGCGAATGTCTACAAATGCGTAGCCCAAGTTGCCGACCGCATCCGTCAACGCCTGAATGGTATCTTCCACTTCATCAGCGTCATACCATTCGTCCGAAATCGTGGTTATGAAGGGGTCCAAAGACTCTGCTTGTAGATCGCGCAAATTGGCATTTATGCTTAGATCGCCGAATTTGTACCGCGCACCTTCGTCAATCGTAAAGGTGACGTAGAAATCTTTTCGATCCCGAGTTAATTCAGCCACTGCCGAAATTACTCGGAAATCAGCGTACCCCCTGCCCAAGTAATATTTTCGCAGAAGTTCCCGGTCAAAGGTGAGTCGGTCTGGATCGTAGGTATCGTCAGAAGTTAAGATGCGCCACCACGCAGACTCGCGGGTCTGGATCGCATCGCGCAATTCACCGTCACCAAAACGTTTATTGCCGACAAAACTGATCCGTCGAACTCCAGTCAGCGGCCCTTCGTCGATTTCAAAAATCAGGTCAACACGATTTTGCGCGAGTTGAATTACTTTTGGCTCGATCTGCGCTGCAAATCGACCGCTTCGTCGGTAGATTTCGATCAGCCGCTGAACATCGCTTTGAACCCGCGTGCGGGTATAGACGACGCGCGCGCGAAGCTGCGTCTCACTCTCCAGGGCATCGTCGTCTATCCGCTTGTTACCCTCAAACGCGACGCGGTTGATGATCGGATTCTCAACGACGCGCACGATCAAATCACCGGCTTCGCGACGGATTGTTACATCGGCGAAGAGACCGGTGGCGAAAAGGCTTTTGAGGGAATCGTTTATTTCAATTGCATCGAACACATCTCCGACCGATATCGAAAGATAGGAGCGCACGGTCTCAGCCTCAATTCGCTCGTTACCCTCCACCAACACGTCTTGAACTGTTGTTTGAGCCCTGACCGGCACGGCCGGCAAGACCAACGCAAAAATCATCAATAGTCCGAATAGTCCGGCAAGGGAACGAATTGGGCATGGCACGATGCGCATAATGGTCGAGCGTAATTCCCCGTTAAATGGAATCACGAAGCCAGCCCGAGAATGTCCTTACCCGTTACCCAAACCATGAGGGCAATGATCAGGACGAGGCCGACGGCTTGGCCAATTTGCTGAATCTGTGGTTTGAGCGGGCGCCCCATCAACGCTTCGAAGAAATTAAACAGCAAGTGCCCGCCATCTAATACAGGGATGGGCACAAGATTAATCAATCCGAGGCTGACGGATATCACCGCCAGAAAGAATGCGAGGCCGGCAATCCCGCCGGCGGCAACCTGACTGGACATGACAGCGATGCGAATTGGCCCGCCGAGATCCTCCGTGGACCTTGAACCGCTTATCATCTGCCCCACGGCTTTGCCGGAGGCGCTAATCACGAATGCCGTCTGCTTGACGGCTTGCCATATGGCGGTACCGGGGTCGTGCTGAGTGAAGGTGACCTGCGGCACGCTGATTCCAAGTTGCGGTCTCGATGTTTCGTTTCCGAATGTGTCCTCCGCGACGACCATGCGCGGCTCCGCCCGAATGATCATTTCATTACCATCCCGCAACACGACGATATCGAGCGGTTCTCCCAAATTTAGAAGGACTGTGGACTGAATATCTTCAAAACGGGAAACATCCTGTCCATTTATTTGCAGAAATTCGTCGCCCGACTTCAATCCAGCTTGTTCGGCCGCACTGCCTTCCATTACAGCGCCGACAATAGCTGGCGTAACTTGTTGTCCGACGGTGGCAAACAATATTGCGAATATCACGATCGATAGGATGAAGTTGGCGACTGGCCCCGCCACTGCGACGGCCGAGCGCTGCGCCACGCTCTTATTGTGGAAACATTTCGCCTGCTCCTCGGGCGTCATTTCGTTGACTTCTTCGGTCGGCGACGTGCTCGCAGCGTTTGAATCACCAACGAATTTCACGTATCCGCCGAGCGGCAACAAACTGAATTTCCACCGCGTGCCGTGACGGTCATTGATGCCAAATAGCTCCGGGCCGAAGCCGATGGAGAAAACTTCTACGCTTACCTGGTTGGCACGGGCGACCAAATAATGCCCAAGCTCGTGGAAGAAAACCACGGGGGTGATCACCACGAGGAATGGCCAAATATAGTTTAGCGTATCGACGATATTATCCATTTCTACCTATCGGTATCCGCATGGCAGCGACGTTCGAGGCGATAACGCGTTCGTGTCTTGCCGCACGGGTGTCAAAAGTCTCGCGCCGTTTATCCAGTTCGAAGATTGCCGCAGCGCATACCGGCTCTCTCGTGGCGCGACTCTACATCACACTAGCATGATACTTGAGTCTAGGGTCCGAACCGGCGCTTTTCAAGGCCGCTGCGTACCGGCTAAGAGATTGATTTAAGGAACAGATACGCCGAGAGCCTGAATCGCGTCATCGCGCCCCATTTGGGCACAATCCCAGAGTCGGGCGCGCCCCCGCGTGGTGCGCCCGACCAGCCGCGATTCATCGCTCGGCGCGACCCAAGTGATACGCAGATCACCGCCTAATCTTCCCCGCTCTTGCAGGAGATTCATCGTTTTGTTGAACAGCCCGTCTTCGTCCAACAGTTTGTCGCTCAAAGACCGCGGGTGCCTTGCCAGGACCAGACGGCCCAGGCAACGCTTCAATCCGTCCGTTCTTTCACGTCTGAATCGCGAATTTCGAGTTGTCACAACAATAATATCCGTGCATCCCGCTTCGATCGCCCGGATTAATGGGATGGCGTCGCTAATCCCGCCGTCGACAAATTTTTTGCCGTCAATCTCAATAACGCGGTTATAGAAAACTGGCAACGCGGCGGTGGCGCGAAATACCTCAAACAACAAGTTTCCGCTGGAATCGCGCACCGCAACATCCTTGCTGGATATTTCGAATGGCCGCGCAGTCATGAATTCGGTCAGGATAACGTGCAGAATTGTCGGCGAATCAATGACTGCCTTCACATTCAGAGGGAACTCGGAGTGCCTGAGAATGTTATCGATAAGAAAATCGATATCGACCATTTTGTTTAACCGCCAGTAGCGAATGAAGGGAGAATCGCTGTTCAAGTGATCGGCGTACCCGGCGGCGACCAGATCCGTTTGTTCAGACATCAGATAGGCGGCGTTTATGGCGCCCGACGAAGATGCGTAAATATGAGCGAAGCTGTGCGCCAATCCAGCATCCGCCAGCCCACTGACGGCACCGGCGGAATATATTCCGCGCATTCCGCCGCCTTGAATGACTAACCCACGGATTTCACTGGGCAATATTCAACCTCCCGCCCATAACAGTCGTCCCGAACCGCCGGCGAGAAAAACGGCCAATGCAAGAAGTGGCGCCACAAAAATCAAACTGTCCAGTCGGTCAAGCGCACCACCATGGCCTGGCAGCAAGGAGCCGCTATCTTTGACACCAAACAAACGTTTCACGCTTGATTCGGCTAAATCGCCAAATTGCGCGAAAAGAGAAAAGAGCGCACTGGCGGCAGCAATGGTCACCAGGTTGGGCATTTCTGCAAGCATACCTACGCTGACTAAAAGGATTGTTAATGCAATCCCGAAGAGAATTCCGAAGACGAATCCGCCGGCTGCTCCAGCCCATGTCTTTCCCGGACTAATGCGGGGCGCAATACGAGCGCCGCCTAAGAAACTGCCGATCAAATAGGCGCCAGAATCGGTCGCCCATACGACGACAAACAGCAAATAAACTGTGACGAGTCCGGTACCATTTTCTATGCGCAGCCAATATGTGGAAATCAAAGATAAGGCGAAAATAGCTACACCGGCGGCGACCAAAATTGGGTTATTTTTTTCGAATCTGGCGACCAATCCAACCAGAACGGTGCCAACAACGCCGGCGATCAGCGCCTTCTCACCATCCCAAATGGCGAACATAATGGCACTCGCTAAGGCCGTGACGATCGATACGATCAATGTCGCGCGCGATTGGCCCCGACAACTCATCTTGATCCACTCAAATGTCACAATGACGGCGAGTGCAGTCACAACGGCCAAGAATACGACGCCACCGGCTTCAACCGCGACCACGGCGCAACTAGCCAAAATCGCGCCAGTAAGCAGGCGCCGGCCCAGAAAGGCCCAATTTCGTCTAGTCGCTGCTGCCACCGTAGCGGCGTTCGCGGCGCTGATATTCTTGGACGGCTTGTTCGAGATGTTCGCGCCCAAAGTCTGGCCACAATATCGAGGTGAAGAGAAACTCGGTATACGCCGATTGCCAAAGGAGGAAGTTGCTCAACCGTTGCTCACCGCTGGTACGAATAAGCAAATCTGGGTCCGGCATGTCGGTACTTTGTAAATAGCTTTCAAATAGCTGCTCGTTCATATCTTCGGGATTTAACTTGCAGTCGCGGACGTTTTGCGCGAATAGCCGCGCTGCCTCGAGAATTTCCTGCCGCCCGCCATAATTAAGGGCCACAGTGAAAATCAACCCCTTGTTGTCTTTCGTGTTTTCTTCTGATTCCGAAATGAGACGGTTGATGTCGGCATCGAGACGACTGCGATCTCCGATGAATCGAATGCGTATGCCTTCACGTCCCAGGCTCGCCAGCTCGCGCCGAATGTACAGCCTGAGAAGCCCCATGAGATCATCGACCTCGGTCGCGGGACGTTTCCAATTCTCGGAAGAAAACGCATAAATCGTCAGATAGGAAATGCCAAGATCTGAGCACGCGCGAACAGTCGACCGCACGGCTTCCACGCCCTGCTTGTGCCCGGCGATACGCGGTAGACCGCGCGCCCGAGCCCAGCGCCCATTGCCGTCCATGATAATGGCGACATGCCTCGGCACGGCAATCGGATCGACCAATTCAGGGGCGAGCGCCACCGCCTTAGACTTGGAGAATTTCGCTTTCCTTACTTTCATGCGCCTCAACGATTTTCTTTATCATGTCGTCGGTTATTTGCTGAATCTCATCGGACCAAATTTTGGCGTCATCTTCGCTGACGTCTCCTGACCGTTCCAATTTCTTCAGTTTGTCCATGCCATCGCGGCGCACGTTGCGCACAGAAATTTTGGCCTTCTCGCCATATTTCCCGGCAATTTTTGCAAGTTCTGCGCGGCGCTCCTCATTCAACTCTGGAATCGGGATGCGCAAATTCTGCCCGTCCACAACAGGGTTGAGGCCCAATCCAGAATTCTGAATCGCCTTTTCCACCGCCTTAACCTGCGATTTATCCCAGACCTGAATGCTGATCATTCGCGGTTCAGGTACGTTAACGGTAGCGACCTGATTCAACGGCATTTCGGTATCATATGCCGGGACCATTATAGGCTCGACCAAACTTGCGGAAGCGCGCCCGGTTCGCAAACCAGAAAACTCTTGCCTCAACACTTCAAGAGCGCCGTTCATACGACGCTGCAAATCATCAACATCGGGTTCTTCTGCCATTGGATTACTCCCGTTCACCAATGATTGTATAGGCACCATCTCCCTTTAAGACGGCGCTCAATCCGCCAGGCTGGCGAATCGAGAATACGACAATCGGAATTCGATTTTCCCGTGCCAATGATATTGCCGAAGCGTCCATCACTTTGAGGTCGCGCGACAGAACATCCAAATAGCTCAGTCTATCGTACCGTTCGGCGCTGCTGTCTAATTCGGGGTCGGCGGAATAGACGCCATCGACCTTAGTCCCCTTAAACAAGGCGTCACATCCCATTTCGGCCGCCCGCAACGCCGCCGCCGTGTCGGTGGTAAAAAACGGATTGCCCGTGCCTGCCGCAAATATTACCAGCCGCCCTTTGCCCATATGGTGAATGGCTCTGCGGCGGACATAGGGTTCGCATACGGTCGCCATCGGAATGGCGGACAGCACACGCGTTGTCACATCGATTTTCTCTAACGCGAACTGCATAGTTAACGCGTTCATTACCGTCGCCAGCATGCCAACATAATCGGCGCTAGCGCGTTCCATTCCGGCCGCGGCGCCGGATATCCCACGAAAGATATTGCCGCCCCCTACCACTACGCAAACTTGTACGCCTTGGCGGTGAACGTCAGCAATATCAACAGCGATTCGGCCCACCGTGTCGCTGTCAATTCCGTATGGCTCATCTCCCATCAGCGCTTCTCCCGATATTTTGAGGAGAATGCGATGAAATTTGGTGCCAGGATCCATAAGTACTCCCGAGACTCTACGCAGGATGTGACGTTTAAATTGTCTTGCGCGCCCCAGTGATACCACCCGGGACCCACAGATTAGGCGTGCCAGCAAATTCAGGGCTCAAACCGCCCAGGCAGTGACCTTACATCAAAGATCTCTCCGCCTCCATGTTTCAGAGGCGCGGTGACAGGAATGGACTCTATTTGAGCTGTGCTGCGACCTCAGCCGCGAAATCACTTACTTTGCGCTCGATTCCCTCTCCAAGCGCGAAACGGCGTATTCCGGCGACCTCGACGGTGCTACCCAGGTCTTTTTGCAATTGCTCGATTAGTGATGAGATTTTAGTTTCACCGTCTATGACAAACGTCTGATTTAGAAGAACAACTTCCTCATAATATTTCCGCAATCGGCCTTCAACCATTTTGTCGATGATTTCGGCGGCCTTGCCCGAACCCTCAGCCTGCTCGCGGAGTATAGCGCGTTCGCGCTCCACATCGTTGCTGTCGAGATCCTCGATAGAAACAGCCTGCGGGCTTGCCGCAGCCACATGCATAGCGAGTTGATGCGCAAGCTGGGTCAACGCTTTTTTATCGCCCTCGGAACGAATGGCCACAAGCGCGCCGATCCGGCCCAGGCCCGGCGCCGATGCGGCATGCACGTAGCTGCCGACCACGCCGGTATCGACAGATAGCACGGCTGTACGCCGAACACTGATATTCTCACCAATTGTCGCAATAAGCTGTGTAATTTCGGCTTCGACGCTATGACCCTTGCCGGGATATTCCGACGCGCCCAATTTTTCGATATCGCCACCGCAGGTCAATGCGAGGGCCGCTACGTCGCGCACCGCATTCTGGAATTCTTCATTGCGCGATACGAAGTCTGTCTCAGAATTCACCTCTACGAGCGCAGCTGAATTTTCACCGGCGGCGAGACCGATGAGACCTTCCGAGGCGACACGCCCGGATTTTTTTGCGGCGGCGGCCAGGCCGTTTTTGCGCAGCCAATCGACAGCCGCCTCTAAATCGCCGGAGGTTTCACCCAACGCTTTCTTGCAATCCATCATTCCGACGCCGGTTTTTTCGCGTAACTCTTTGACCAACGCTGCCGTGATCTCGGCCATGATTCCTAACTCCTCAGCTCCAGCGCCGATATCGGGCGGCGCGTTCGTCATCAAAAATTTGTTGTTATCCGCCCTAAGCGGGGCTAGCGACCGGCGCCTCTTGAGATTCTGCCTCGGCGGGTTGCTCTGGCGATTCAGTCTCCGCTTTGGTTTGAGTTTCCGCTTCAGGCGCCACGACTTCCGCCGCCGCGTCTTCAACGGCAGCTTCGGTCGGAATCTCTTCTATCGGTGCTTCAAGTGATTCGCCGATATCGGCGCCAGATGCGGCCAATTCTTGTTGCAGGCCATCAATAATTGCGCGCGAAAACAGGTCGCAATAGAAACTCACGGCCCGAATTGCGTCATCGTTTCCGGGAATCGGATAGGTAATCAATTCAGGGTCGCAGTTGCTATCCACCACCGCGACCACGGGAATGCCCAATTTGCGAGCTTCCAAAACGGCGATATCTTCTTTATTCGTATCGATCACCACGAGGATATCGGGAACGCCGCCCATGTCCTTGATGCCGCCCAGCGCGCGATCCAACTTATCGCGCTTACGGGTGAGCTGCAGAATTTCTTTCTTGGTCAGACCGAGGTTCTCGTCAGCCAATCTTTCTTCGAGACTGATCAAGGTTTTGATCGACCCGGAAACGGCCTTCCAGTTGGTCATCATGCCGCCAAGCCAACGGTGATTTACATAGTATTGGCCACTTCGGCGCGCCGCGTCGGCAACGGGTTCGGATGCCTGACGCTTGGTGCCGACGAACAGGACCCGTCCGCCTCCGGCCGCGACATCGCGAAGCGCCGTCAGCGCCTGGTGAAACATCGGCACCGTCTGCTGCAGATCAAGAATATGGACGCTGTTGCGCACGCCAAAAATATAGCGACCCATTTTCGGGTTCCAGCGGCGCGTTTGATGTCCGAAATGTACGCCTGCTTCCAACAGCTGGCGCATGGTGAACTCTGGAAGAGCCATGTAATTTCCTTCTCCGGTTATGCGTCCGCGAAGTTGGTCCGGAAAAATTTCCGGACACCGGAGCGGCAAGCGCCATATGACGGCGCGCACCGCATATCCGCGTGCGATTTTCCCACGCAACTCACCATGGGAGCGAGACACATACCCCTGCCCTCGGTGCAAGTCAATTCACGGCAGGCTATTCGTAACGGATTAATATGTGGAGATTAAAGGTCTCGAACCGCTAATATTCCTGGAATTGCATCAATTTCAGCGCGAACCGCCGGCGACAATGCGTATCGCTCTTTCAGCCCCACTTCGACATGCCCGCGTTGCGGTGTTCTGACCACGAAACGAATCTGCCCTGGGCCACTGCCCTGACGATCCAAGATACTTCTCAATGGGGCCAATGGCGTACTCTCGGAAAAATGAATTTCCAAGCCCTTCATCCGGCCCACTGCTCGTGCTTCAAGATCGTCGGCGCTCTGAGCCGTTAGCTTGATCATGTCGCCTTCCGCCCGAATATTGACCTGCACCAACAAGAAACGGCCCGGCTCCAACAGCTCCCGCGCACTGCTATAAGCCTCCTGAAAAAAAGCGACCTCGAAGCTCCCGCTCGGATCCGACAGCTGAACGAAAGCAAATCGCCGGCCGTTTGAGTCTCTCTCTTGCACATTGAGAACCACGCCCGCCGCCCTGATGCTGCTTGCGCCTTCATTGGCACGCTCTAAGAACTGAGCGCATGCCGTGGTCTTCAGAGCGCTGAGAGCTGAGCCGTAAGCCTCAAGCGGATGGGCCGATAGATAGAATCCGATCGCCTCTTGTTCATAATTCAATCGTTCCAAAGGCGGCCAATCAGCAACCTCTGGCAGAATGGGCTCAGGCATTCCCATGTTCGGCCCGGCACCGAATAGCGAGTCCTGGCCACTGTTGCGCTCGGCACTCTCCGCATGGCGCAACAGCAGTTCCACGGCTTCGTAGAGTTTCCGGCGACTGGGTTCGAGCGCATCGAATGCACCGGCACGCGCTAAATTCTCGAGCTGCCGCTTGTTGACGACGCCGGCCCCCAACCTCGCGGCGAAGTCGAAAACACTTGTGTAAGGACCGTTGGCATCGCGCTCGGCAACAACCGCGCGCATCGCCACGTCCCCGACATTCTTTATCGCGGCCAAGGCATAGCGGATCGCCTTTTTGTCCATTTCCGCCGTTTCCGACACAGTGAAATTCGCATCGGAGGCATTGATATCAGGTGGCAAGAGGGAAATGCCGATACGTTCCAGTTCCTGTCGGAAGGCCGCCAATTTATCGGTGTCACGAAGTTCGAAAGACATGGACGCCGCCATGAACTCGACCGGGTGGTTCGTCTTGAAATAGGCGGTTTGATAGGCGACCAGCGCATAGGCGGCGGCATGTGATTTGTTGAAGCCGTAATCAGCAAACTTTGCCACCAATTCGAAAATTTGACTGGCCTGCGCTTTATCAACACCCTTCTCGATAGCACCCTGCACAAATATTTCACGTTGGGCATCCATTTCCGATTTGATCTTTTTGCCCATTGCGCGACGCAGCAAATCAGCGGAGCCAAGGCTATACCCGGCGAGCACTTGCGCGATCTGCATGACCTGTTCTTGATAAACAATGACACCATAAGTTTCGCGCAGTATTTCCACCAAACTCTCATGCATGTAGTCCGGCTGCTCCTCACCATGCTTGCAGGCAATGAACTTTGGAATGTTGGCCATGGGACCCGGCCTGTAGAGGGCGACAAGCGCGATGATGTCTTCAAAGGTATCGGGCCGCATGCTGCGCAGGACGTCGCGCATACCTGAACTTTCCAACTGAAACACCCCCATTGAGGCTCCGCGTCCCAGCATCTCATAGGTCGCTTGATCATCGAGGGGCAGCCTATCCAACTCAATTCTGGCGCCGCCGTCACGAATTAGTCGGCAGGCAAATTCCAGAACGCTCAAGGTCTTCAAACCAAGAAAATCGAACTTTACCAACCCCGCTCGCTCGACATATTTCATCGAATACTGCGTTACCGGCATTTCCGATCGTGGATCGCGATAGAGCGGAACAAGTTCTTGCAGCGGCCGGTCGCCGATCACCACGCCGGCGGCATGGGTCGATGCATGCCGGTACAGACCTTCAAGTTGTAGGGCGATATCGAGTAGGCGGGCCACCGATGGGTCCTCTTCCTTCATCACTTGAAATTGCGGCTCGCCTTTGATCGCTTGCTTGAGGGAGACCGGATTGGCCGGGTTGTAAGGGACAAGTTTGGACAAACGGTCGACCTGGCCGTAGGGCAGGCCCATGACGCGCCCGACATCTCGAATGACCGCGCGTGCCTGAAGCTTGCCGAACGTAATGATCTGCGCAACTCGATCGCGGCCATATTTTTCGCACACATGATCTATGACCCGATCCCGCTGCTCTTGGCAGAAATCGATGTCAAAATCAGGCATGGATACGCGTTCGGGATTCAAAAACCTCTCGAACAACAAGCCGAACCGCAAGGGGTCCAGGTCGGTAATGGTGAGCGCCCATGCCACCACTGAGCCGGCTCCCGAGCCCCTGCCCGGTCCGACCGGTATATTCTCCGACTTTGCCCAACGGATAAATTCGGCAACGATGAGAAAGTAGCCGGGATATTTCATATCGACGATCACGCCGAGTTCGAAGTTGAGGCGTTCCCGATAAGGCTTTGCCGCAGCCCTCTTCTCTTCGTCCGACATATCCTGTTTGAAAACAGTGCGCTCGAGACGGTCGTTGAGGCCGACTTCCGCCAAGTCGCGCAGTTCGGCAGCTTCCGACTTCCCCTCCGACATCGGGAAAGCCGGTAGGATTGGCGCATGCTGAGGCGCCATAAAGGCACAGCGTCGGGCCACGGTCAGAGTATTGTCCACAGCTTCGGGCAAATCGGCGAACAGTTCGCGCATATCTTCAGCCGGTCTGAAACAATGATCTGGCGTCACACGAGCGCGGTTTTCATCATCAATATGCGCGCTCTGCGCAATGCACATTAGCGCGTCGTGCGCCAAATATTTGTCGCGGGGGCCAAAATAGACGTCGTTGGTCGCCAACAACGGCAACCCCTGCGCATAGGCCAGATCGACCAGCGCCGCCTCGATGCGGGTCTCGTCTTCCATGCCGTGGCGCATCAATTCTATATAGAAACGGTCGCGAAATATCTCCGCGAGCTGAGCAGAAAACGCACGCGCTGCGTCATCCTGGCCATCTAAAAGGAGCGCGCCGACCGGCCCGCGCGGTCCACCGGAGAGTGCCAAAAGTCCCTGTGAATGCTCCGTTAGGCAGGCGAGGTCGATTTGCGGTGTTTCGCCGCTTGGCGTTTCCAAATGCGCCGTGCTGGTCAACGCCATCAAGTTGCGCCAACCGATTTCATTTTGCACCAATAGAGCTAGCCAATACGGCTCTTCCACCCGTGTTTGCCGCCGGCTATCTTCGCGTGAATTTCGGCGCAGCGCTAGATCGCAGCCCAAAATTGGTTGCACACCCGATTTTATGCACGCTTCGGAAAACTCGATGGCGCCGAACAAGTTGTTCCTGTCCGTGATCGCGACGGCCGGCATGCGCTCCGCCCGACAGAGCGCGGCAAGTTCGTCTGTTTTGATTGCGCCCTCTGACAGCGAGTAGGCCGAATGAACGCGGAGATGGACGAAACTGGCGTGATTCATGTATCCGACTCGCAAAATATTGAGGCAGGACTAGATTCCATACTATAGGGGAAATTGTCACGTTGATTTCGGGCCAGCATCAGCTGTTGGCGGCATCTCAGCGGCGCTGGTATAGTCAGGCAAGCCCAAGATCAAATGAGGTAAGTGATGGACGATCAAAATTCCGACACAGTCGTCGCAAGCGAAGACGAGCTCAGAGGCAGTTACGGCGAGCCGATGGATATCGCCCTTATGAAACAGCTGCGCAAGCTAGATGCACATTGTAAGGATTTCATATCCCGCTCGCCGTTTCTTTGCATCGGTACGAGCGCGGCGGATGGAAAGGCGGATGTTTCGCCCAGAGGCGACCCTCCAGGATTCGTGCAAGTATTGGACGACAACACTATATTCATTCCGGATAGGCCAGGTAACAACCGCCTGGATACGATGAGCAATATCGTCGCCAATCCCGATGTCGGGCTTTTGTTCCTGATTCCAGGTTTTGAGGACGCCTTGCGCGTAAACGGCAAAGCCAAGCTCGTGAAGGACAAAAAAATTCTTGAACGTTGCGCCGTCAACCGCAAGGTGCCGACGATGGGAATCATGGTCGAAGTTGATGAAGCGTATTTGCATTGCGCCAAGGCGGTGCGGCGATCCAAGCTCTGGCAAGCTGAGAGCCAGCAGGACCGCAAGGAAATGCCGACGTTGGCGCAAATGATCTTGGAGCAGGTCGCTACGCCCGAGAAGCAGCCGACCAAAGAAGAGATTAAAGAAGGCGACGAATTCGTCGAGGAAAATTACAAAACCGGCCTCTATTAGGCTCGGAGTGCCAACGGCGGATTGCTCGCCCGACGGGCAATCCGCTGGCCGGTCAGCTAATTAGCGTTGCTCTGTAAGAATTCCCTTGTCCAGCGCCACATGGCGGTCCATACGCGCCGCAAGATCAAGGTTATGTGTGGCAATAAGTGCGGCCAACCCCGTGTCGCGGACCACCGCCATCAACGCATCGAATACAATTTTCGCGTTTTCTTGATCCAAATTTCCGGTCGGCTCGTCGGCCAGCAATAGGACCGGCCGGTTGGCCAGGGCCCGTGCGATCGCCACTCTTTGCTGTTCGCCGCCCGACATCTGTGCCGGCCGATGGTTTTTGCGCTGCAAAAGATCCAGGCGAGCCAACAAATCGTCGGCGTACTTCCGGGCTCGCCGTTTGCCGGCACCGCCGATCATTTGCGGCAGCATGATATTCTCGCGTGCCGAGAACTCGGGCAAAAGATGGTGGAACTGATAGACAAAGCCGAGCTTCTCCCGACGCGCTAGTGTGCGTTGGCGATCGGACATGGCGGTGCAGGATTCCCCGGCGATGCGAATTTCACCGCTATCTGGTTGTTCGAGCAGTCCGGCCAACTGAAGAAGAGTTGATTTACCGGCGCCGGACGGACCGGTGAGCGCCACCACTTCACCGACCGAAATACCAAAGGATACACCGCGCAAAACTTCGATCACGGCGCCCCCCTGAACAAATGTCCGACGCAGATCCGTGAGTTCCAAAACGCGCGCGGCATTACTCATGGCGAAGCGCCACCACCGGATCGACACGCGCCGCTCGCCAGGCTGGATAGAGTGTCGCTAAGAAGGACAGGCCAAGCGCCAAGATCGCTACAACAGCCACTTCGCCGCCATCAATCCGGGTAGGCAGTTGAGAAAGGAAATAGAACTCATGCGGAAAAAGCCGCGTGCCAAACAGGCTTTCGACCGTTTCCCGGATTGGCTCGATGTATACGGCGAACAAGATGCCACCGACAACGCCGGTAGCCGTCCCAACAATCCCGATCAACGCGCCATTCATAAAGAAGATGCGCATGATTTGACCGCGTGTGGCGCCGATAGTTCGGAGTATGGCGATTTGCCGCGCCTTGCTCTTCACCAGCATGATCATGCTCGAAATGATGTTGAACGCGGCGACGATAACTATGAGTAAGAGAATCAGGAACATCACTCTTTGTTCAACTTTGAGCACGCCAAAATAGGTTGCGTTTATCTGTTGCCAGTCGTGTAGCCTAAAATTCGTGCCAAACGCTTCGCGAAGCTCGGGCCGCAACTCGCGCACTCGATCCGGTTTATCGACGGTGATTTCCAGAGTCGAAACCGAACCGCGAAACTTGAAGTGAATCTGCGCCAAAGCGAGCGGCATGAACACAAAGCCGCTGTCATACTCGGACATATCGACGTTGAACGTGCCGACTATCTTATATGCCCGCGCTCGCGGCACGCTGCCAAGCGCAGTCGCGGTTACCGACGGCGCAATGAGGCGAATATCATCACCTATCTCAAGGCGCAATTTATTGGCCAGACGGTGACCGACGATGACACCTTCGCCGTTCGCATATGGCAGCATCGCATCGGCAGATAAACCGGCTACGACCCGTTTCTTGCGGGTGAGGTCCTCGCTGGAAATTCCATAAACGAGCGCGCCTGTCACCTCGCGGTAACCGCGCGCCAAAACTTCCGCTCGGATTACCGGAGCAGCGGTTTCAACACCTTCTATGGCTCGCGCTGTTGTGGCGAGAGCAGCGTAATCAGTGATCGCGCCGTCAATCGAGCGCGCAACGACATGCGGCTGCAGCCCAAGTATTCTTGTGAGCAATTCTTCGCGAAATCCGCCCATCACGGACATCACGACAATCAGCGTAAAGACACCAAACGAAATGCCAAGCAGGGAGAACATCGCGACAAGAAAGGTGAAGGTCTCTCTCCGCCCCGGCCAGAGATAACGCAGCGCAACAATTCTCTCAAAGGTGGAAAGCATATTGGGCTTCCGAACGAGCTCTTACACAAGCCGGGCAAGAGCGGATTCTGCAGATATCTCTTCGCGCTCTCCGCCACGCCGCTTGATCTCTACTGTGCCCGCTTTCACGCCGCGCGGTCCCACTGCGACCTGCCATGGCAGTCCAATCAGATCCATCTCGGCAAATTTTACGCCTGCGCGTTCGTCGCGCTCATCATAAAGAGTCTCTACACTCGCCTTGTTCAAATCGGCGTAGAATTTTTCACACACCGCATCGCAGGCGTCGTCGCCACTACGAAGATTCATGAGACCGACCTTGAACGGCGCCACACTTTCCGGCCAGATTATGCCGTCCTCATCATAATTTGCCTCGATGATCGCGCCGACGAGACGAGATACGCCAATGCCGTAGGAACCCATTTCGACCGCCACTTCTTTGCCTTGATCGTTGCTCACTGTGGCCCCCATAGCGACAGAATATTTGGTGCCAAAATAAAAGATATGGCCGACCTCTATACCGCGCCCGGTATAGAGTTTCGCCGCATCGACCGGGCAATTCTCCGGATCATGTTTGTCATCGGTGGCGGCATAAAGTTCCGTCCATTTGTCGACGATGGGCTGCAAATCTGCTTCGAAATCAATTTCAAGCGCTAACGCATCGGTATCGAGCCAAGCGGAATCACAATAGACAGCGCTTTCTCCGGTATTGGCCAAGACGATGAATTCATGGCTCATATCGCCGCCGATTGCGCCGCTATCGGCCTGCATAGGGATCGGCGTCAAACCCATGCGGGCATAGGTGCGGAGGTATGAAACGAACATCTTGTTATAGGAGCGGCGGGCCGATTCCGGATCAATATCGAAGGAATAATTATCCTTCATGAAGAATTCCCGCCCGCGCATAACACCAAAGCGCGGGCGCACTTCGTCGCGGAATTTCCAATGAATTTGATAAAGGTTTTGCGGCAGATCGCGATAGCTCTTTACGCTGTTGCGGAAGATATCGGTAACGATTTCCTCATGGGTTGGGCCATAGAGAAGGCCGCGCTCATGGCGATCGGTAAATCGCAGCATTTCCTTGCCGTAATCATCATACCGGCCGCTTTCCTGCCACAGTTCTGCCGGCTGTATTGTCGGCATCAGGATTTCCTGCGCACCGGTCGCGTCCATTTCCTCGCGCACGATCTGCTCGATCCTTTTCAGAACGCGGTAGCCAAGCGGCAACCAGCTATAAATACCGGCCGCCGTCTGCCGCACCATGCCTGCGCGCAACATTAAGCGATGCGAGGGTATCTGCGCCTCAGCAGGCGTTTCTTTTAGCGTCGGCATAAAAAATTTGGATCGCCGCATGGTTCTCCCGATTCGCACGAAATTGCTGTGCCGGACTATATGCCCAAAGCTGCATCAAAGCGCAATGTTGCGACCCAAGGATAGAGCCGGTGGAAGTTGGCGACCAATTGATGTTGCAGAGGCTTGTTAGCGCGTCGTCGCGTCCTGCCGCCTCTGACACTCAACGGCGATCGCATGCGATTGGGCGCCGCTCAAGGGCTCATCGTTGAAATAAGCTTGGCCATTTTTGACCGTCACCAGGCCGACACCAATATTGGAATCGCGTATGATATTCAACGTATCGGTGGCAGCGATGGCGAGGACGTTCTCTAAGGGCAATTCTATGGGCAGCCGAAACTCGTGATCGGCGTCGAAGTCGAGTTGTCCGGGTGCATTGAGGTCGGCGGGTGCGACGGCATTTCCGCTAACATCAAGGCCGGGTCGATATGCTACATCATCGTGCGGCGTATGGGCCGTCAAAGTCTGGCAAGCGCTCGGCGTAACGGTAATTTGTTGGGCGCCGAGGGAAAGCGTATTCCCGGCCAACAATGCAAAGACAACGGCAGAAAATAGATGTTTCATAGCAGCTGAGATTAAGGAAAAAGCCTTAAGCTTCGGTTATTGCGTCTGCATCCAGGGTGGGTTCAATCCCTCGACAACGGCGTACACTGGGCATTCCGGACGGTGCGCGCACGGCAGATATCCGGTACTGACGAGGAATTCGCGCACGATCTCAGGCCCTGTGAACTTGAAATTGGCGCGAAACAATTTAACCCAGCTCTCAAGCTCAGCAGGATGATGCAGATCGAGCCACGCCTTGAATGACCCTTCGTTGGCGCGGATATCAAGCAAGCGGCGGGCATTCTCGATCGCCGCGTTCACCTTGAGGCGGTTGCGAATGATTCCGGCGTCGGCCAGAAGGCGGGCGCGGGCGTTCTCATCATAGGCCGCGACGATGGCAATATCGAAGCCGTCATAGGCGAAGGCAAAATTATCTTTCTTTTTCAGGATTGTCGCCCAAGACAAACCAGCCTGATTAATCTCGAGCACAAGGCGGGCGAACAATTCATTGTCATCTTCGATTGGGAAACCGTATTCCCGGTCGTGATAGGGGCCATGCAACGGATCGCCGAAGGCGGCGTCACAATAGTGCTGCGCCACAATATTACTCCCGTAAGTCGATCCACCCGGACAAAACAATCACAACGACGACGGCGGTTATCACACACCCAATACCGGTCGCAATTGCCGCCTTGATTAACAATCGCGGCTTGTCAGGCGCACCCGATGCGTGCCCGGGCTCGACCTTGTCCGGCGCCTTCACGCCGAAGGGCAGTGCCAAGAACCAACCGAGCCACCAGGAGATAAGAAATACCAGCGCGATGTTTAAGACGCTCATGGCAAATTCCTAAGATTCCTCAAGTTCTATCAACGTACCGCAAAAGTCCTTGGGGTGTAGAAATAGGACAGGCTTGCCATGCGCGCCGGTGCGCGGCTCGCCATCGCCCAGAATGCGCGCACCGCCGGCAACGAGCCGGTCGCGGGCCGCGGCGATATCCGCCACCTCGTAACAGATGTGATGCATCCCGCCACTGGGGTTTTTGTCGAGAAACACCTGAATGGCAGACTTCTTACCCAGCGGATGCAAGAGTTCTATTTTTGTGTTGGACAATTCGACAAACACCGTCGTCACGCCATGCTCCGGCAGGTCCTGTTCGACCGAAACCGTCGCGCCCATCATGTCCCGGTAGAGCGTCCCCGCCGCCGCGAGGTCCGGCACGACGATCGCCACATGGTTCAAACGCCCAATCATGTCTTTTTGCCCACCATCACTCTACGCATCATCTTATACCCGAACGAGCTGCACTTCGATGACCGGTCGTTTGCCGTAGAGCGCCACCAAGGTCCGGCGCACCGCCAGGCGCCCGGCCTCGCGCAGCTTCTCATCAGCATTATCCAGCTTGTCGGAATCGAGCGCCTCTTGCACTGCCTCAACCAGCCCTTTCACCACGACAGCCTCGTTTTCCGCGTCGACGATGCCTTGCCCCTGGATGGCCGGCGGTGCGACCAACCAGCCATCCTTATCAACAACCAGCGAAACGAACACCGCGCCGTCATGCATCAGTCGGCGGCGCGCACCGAAAGCTGTGTGATCCGGTGCGATGAGCCGCGTGCCGTCCACCGCAAGTTTGCCAGAAAATACGGTGCCGATTACTTTCGCCGGCCCCGGTCCGAGGCGCAAAACATCGCCGTCGGATATAACCCAGCTCTCTGGCGTACCGAGTGAGCGCGCCAATTCCGCATGTGCGGTGAGGTGGCGTGCCTCGCCATGGACGGGAACCGAAATTTTCGGCTTCACCCAGCCATACATGCGCCTCAGTTCGTCGCGGCGTGGATGTCCCGAAACGTGGATGTCTTTGTGACCCTTTTCATCGATCACGGTAATTCCGCGGGCCGCCAATTGGCTGTGCAAACGGCTGATGGGCAATTCATTGCCAGGGATGATCTTGGACGTAAAAATCACGCTGTCGCCGGACGAAAGATGAACACGCGGGTGGCCCTGAGCGGCAACTTTTGACATCGCCGCGCGTGGCTCCCCTTGGCACCCAGTGCATAGGTACAGCACCTGCGCGGGATGAAGTTCGGCGCCTTCTTTGTCACTGAGCAGGCGCATATCTGAATCGAAATACCCGGTCGCCTGTGCTGCCCTTGCGTATTTCCAGAGCGAGCGCCCAACCAGCACCAATTCACGCCCATTGGCCTCTGCCGCCATCGCAACGCTTTGCATACGCGCAACATTGGATGCAAATTGGGTTACCGCAACACCGCGCTCGCAAGTGGATATCAATTCGATCAATTTCTTCCTGACCGTCCCCTCGGAGCCGCTTTCGCCTTCCGATAGGGCGTTCGTCGAATCGCAAACCATGGCGAGCACGCCTTCATCGCCAATATTCCGCAGCGTCGTTTCATCCGTGAGTTCGCCGACCAGAGGTTCCGGATCGAGTTTCCAGTCGCCTGTGTGTAGTACGACGCCCTCGGGCGTGCGTAGGATGAGGGAATTGGATTCCGGAATGGAATGTGTGACCGATACATATTCCACCGCGAATGGACCAAGGTCGAATTTAGCGCGCAGCGGTATTTCATTGAGTGGAACTTTTTTTATCAATCCGGCTTCCCGCAGTTTTTCGCGCAGGATGGCAGCCGTGAATGGCGTAGCATAAACGGGACAACGTAGTTGCGGCCAGAGATAGGCGACCGCGCCGAGATGGTCCTCATGTGCATGGGTTAACAAAATGGCGAGCAGATTGTCCCTATGCTTTTCGATAAAAGAGATGTTCGGCACCAGGATATCGACCCCCGGCAAGGTGTCGCCGGCGAAGGAAATGCCGAGATCAACCATCAGCCATTTACCGCGGCAAGCGTAGAGGCTGAGATTCATGCCGATCTCACCGGTTCCGCCTAGCGGCAGGAAATGGAGCGCCTCAGAATCGATGATCGGCCCGGACGCGACGGGTATACTCATGCACTGTCTCGCCGGTTGCGACTAAAGATTTCTAGAAGGCCGCGAATTGTGAGATCTGGATCGGTTTTGTCGATGGCCGAAGTGCCGTCGGAAAACAAACTCGCCAGCCCACCCGTGGCGACCACTTGCATCGGCCGGCCATATTCTTCCTTCATGCGCTGAACGATGCCTTCGATCAAACCGATGTACCCCCAATAGATTCCCGATTGCATCGCCGGAACCGTTGATTTGGCGATGACTTTGTCGGGGCGACTAACCGCGATTCTCGGTAGTTGCGCGGCGGCCCGGTGCAGTGATTCGAGTGATAGATTGATCCCCGGCGCGATGATGCCGCCTTCATAGGAGCCGTCTTCATTGATCGCATCGAACGTGGTCGCGGTGCCGAAATCAATAATGATCAGGGGGCCGGAATAGTGCTTTTGTGCGCCGACTGCATTAACCAGTCTGTCGGCGCCGACTTCGCCCGGCTGTGCGACATGAACGTCGATGCCAAGTTCGATGCCCGGCTCGCCGACAACCAGGGGCGTGCAACCACAATATTCTTCGCACAATAATTTCAGAGCGCTCAAACATTGCGGAACTACTGTCGACAGGACGACATGATCAATATCATCAAGGTCCAATTTTTGGCGAGCCATGAGTTGGCTGAACCAAACGGCGTGTTCGTCGGCGGTACGCTGTGCGTTCGTCGCCGCGCGCCATTGGCCGCGCATCGTGTCCCCGTCGAACACCGCAAACACAGTATTGGTATTGCCCACATCGATGGCCAGAAGCATAACTTAGCCACTCCCCTCGAAAGTTACCTCGCCGGCAGTGAACAACTGCTCCGCACAGCCATCTCCCTTCAACCGCAAGGCCCCACTTTCATCAATGCCGATGAACAAGCCACTATGGTCTGCGCCCTCCAGTTTGAAGTGCGCCGCCTTGCCCAGTCCATACGCGTGTTTTAGCCAAGCATTGCGAACGGCTTCAAATCCGCCCTGAAACCACTCTCTCCGCCGCTTCGCAAAAGCAGTTGCGAGAGTTTCAAGGGCGGAAGATACCTCTATCGCGCCGGCACCCTCCGCAGAAAGATTAGTCGCCGGGTGGCGACCGCCGATATCGGGATGGTGGCGCAAATTAACGCCGATGCCGAGAACTAGCCAGTCAACGATACCGCCTCCCGCCGTCGAAGACTCAAGAAGTATTCCGGAAATTTTCCGCCCCCCTACCAACACATCGTTTGGCCACTTGCACGCAATGGAGTCGCAATTGTCTAAGAATGTGGTCAGCATATCGCGGACCGCCAGAGCGGCAACAAATGTCAATTGCGCCGCCTGCAACGGCGCGCAATCCGGGCGGAGAACGAATGACGTATATAGGTTACCGGGATCAGACATCCACACTCGGCCGCGCCGCCCTCTGCCGGCTGTTTGGCTGTGCGCCCAAACGAGTGTTCCGTCGGCAACGCCTGAGCAGGCCAGGCGCTTAGCCTCCTCGTTGGTGCTGTCGACCTCATCCATTTCTACCAACCGGAATTCATCCGGCAGCCGCAACGTTCTCATTTCAGCCTCGCTATCAGGGAAATAGCAGTGCTGCGGCGGCCTGCGCGCCCTCCAAAACGGGCGTAGGATAAGCGAAAAAGAACATCGTGATAACGCCCGTACCGAGTAGGACGCTGGATAGTTCCGCTCCTATCGGTTTATCGAAGCTTTCGACTGGTTTATCGAAATACATCACTTTAACGATACGGATGTAGTAGTAGGCGCCCACCGCGCTGGTGAGCACACCGATAACCGCGAGCCCGTACATGCCCTCCTCTATGGCGGCCAGGAAGACATAGAGCTTTCCAAAAAAGCCCGCCAAGGGCGGAATTCCCGCCATCGAGAACATAAATATTGCCATCGCCAACGCGATAGCTGGGTTGGTTTTGGAAAGGCCAGAAAGGTCTTCGATTCGCTCTAGCATCTGACCGCGCCGGCGCATGGCGAGAATGCAAGCAAACGTACCGAGCGACATGACCATATATATCGCCAAATAGATCAGAACGCCGCGCACACCTTCCGGTGTCCCGGCGGCAAGCCCGACCAGCGCATATCCGATATGACCGATCGAGCTGTAGGCGATAAGGCGTTTGATATTTTTCTGGCCGATCGCCGCAAACGCCCCGAGCGCCATCGACGCAATGGAAATGAAAACGATGATCTGGTCCCACTGCGCCATCAAATCGTGAAACGGCCCGAGCAAGACGCGTAGAAACAGCGCCATCGCCGCAATTTTAGGCGCAGCGGCGAAGAAAGCTGTGACCGGCGTCGGCGCGCCTTCATAAACATCCGGCGTCCACATATGGAACGGTACTGCGGATACTTTGAAAGCGAGTGCTGCGGCGATAAAGACCACTCCGATCAAAATACCGATCGGCGCGGCGCCATGCGCATCGGCACCTTGGTGACCGATCGCGATGGCGATTTCGTCGAAACCTGTAAAGCCAGTAAAGCCATAGACCATGGAACAGCCATAAAGCAGCATCCCCGAAGAGAGCGCGCCGAGCACGAAATATTTAAGGCCGGCTTCGCTGGAGCGCAGGGAATCACGCCGGAACGCGGCGACGATGTAAAGCGATAGGCTCTGCAATTCGAGGCCAACATAAAGCGCGATAAGGTCGTTTGCCGAAATCATCAGCAACATGCCAAGCGTCGCGAACAGGATCAGAATGGGGAACTCGAAGCGATTCATACCTTCGCGCTTCACGTATCCCATGCCCATGATCAGAGTCACCGCAGCGCCAATCAGCACCAAGCATTTCATGAATATGGAGAAACTATCGCTCACAAACATCCCGAAAAATGTAGTGCTATGGGCATGCGAACCGACGAGCACCATGACGAACGCCGCGCCCATAGCGACGACGCACAGCCAGGTGAGCAAATTGGTCGACCGGTTGCCAAGAAAAACGCCGACCATAAGAAGAACGAGGGATACCGCCGCGAGAAACATTTCCGGCAAGGCGGCCAAATAATCCGGTGTAATAAATTCGGCCATAGCCTACCTACCTCAACACTCTGGCCAGCACGTCGGGCAAGAGATCGGCGACAACGTCAGCGCCACCCGCGCGCGCCATCTGTGTTTGCGCGACCAAATTTTCTACCGAGACATGCAGGACATCGAGGAACGGCTTGGGATAAATACCCATGAATAGAGCCAACACAACGAGCGGTGCGAAAAATCCGATTTCACGCACGTTCAAGTCCTTAATCGACTTCAAGTTTTCCTTCGTCAATTCACCGAAAATTACACGGCGATAGAGCCAAAGCATATAGGCGGCGCCGAGAATGACGCCGGTCAGCCCCAACATGGCGACCCAGGTATTGACCTGGAAGACGCCGACAAAGATCAAAAATTCGCCAACAAAACCGCTTGTCGCCGGAAGTCCTATCGAAGCGAGCATGATCACCATAAATACGAAAGCATACACCGGCATGCGGTGAACGAGCCCACCATAGGATGCAATCTCGCGCGAGTGCACACGGTCATAAACCACACCGACGATGAGGAACAATGCCGCCGAGACCACACCGTGACTAAGCATTTGAAAAATTCCGCCTTCGATGCCCTGGCCGTTGAAGGTGAACAGGCCGATCGTGACAATTCCCATATGGGCGACCGAGGAATATGCGATCAGTTTCTTCATGTCCTGTTGCATGAGGGCAACCAAGGACGTGTAAATCACCCCAACGACGGATAGCGAGAACACGAAGGGCACGAAAAATTCGCTGGCATCCGGGAACATGGGCAGCGAGAAACGTAAAAATCCGTAGCCGCCCATCTTCAGCATAATCCCGGCGAGGATTACCGAGCCTGCCGTTGGCGCCTCGACATGGGCATCAGGCAACCAGGTATGAAACGGCCACATCGGCAGTTTGACGGCGAACGATGCGAACAGGGCAAGCCAGAGCCAAGTCTGTACCGCCGGCGCCCAGACCTCGTTCATCAAGGCCGGGATGTCAGTCGTACCGGCTTGGAAATACATGAACAAGATGGCGAGTAGAAACAACACCGAGCCCACCAAGGTATAAAGAAAAAATTTGTACGCCGAATAAACACGCCGCGCGCCGCCCCAGATACCGATGATCAGGAACATCGGTATGAGCTGCCCCTCAAAGAAGATGTAGAACATCAACATATCGAGAGAAGAGAACACGCCGATCATCATCGTTTCTAAAACCAGAAACGCGATCATGTATTCACGTACTCGGGTCTTCACTGCTTCCCAGCACGAGATAATGCAGATAGGCACCAAGAACGTTGTCAGCAAAAGAAAAAATACCGAGATTCCATCGACGCCGAGATGATAGCCAATGCCGAACTCAGGCAGCCATGGCGCATACTCCTCAAACTGGAATTGCGCCGTCGTCGTGTCGAAGTCGGCGATGAGCAACACAGAAATCGCGAACGCTACAATGCTGGTCCACAATGCCACATGGCGGGAATTGCGCGCGATCGTCGCTTCATCACCGCGGATGAGAAGTATGAAAGCCGCTCCGAGCAGCGGCAGGAAAGTGACGGTAGAAAGGATGGGCCAATCGGTCATGTCATCATCCCAGAATAAGAAACCAGGTGATGATGACGGCCACACCGACCAACATCAGAAAAGCGTAGTGATAGACATATCCGCTCTGCAGCTTGACGACGCGTCGGGCAATGGCGGCAGCCGCTGCCGCAACGCCGTCGGGGCCGATTCCGTCGATGACGCCGCCGTCGCCTTGTTTCCACAAACCATAGCCAAGATATTTGGTCGGGCGGACGAACGCCCAATCATAGAACTCATCGAAATACCATTTGTTGTAAGAGAACAAATAGAGTGGCCGCAGGCGCTGCGCTATCACACCAGGCAGGTGCGGCTTGGCCATGTAGAGAAAATAGGCAGCCAAGATACCGATAACCGCAACGATTGTCGGCAATGCCTTGACCCAGAAATCAACATGATGCGCACTCTCAAGAGCATGGTGATGCGGCAACACAAGTATTGAGGTGCCCCAGAAATCCGAATGTGATCCCACCATCGGCATCAACAAATAACCAGAAACGATCGCGCCGACGGCTAAAAGAATGAGTGGCACAGTCATGATCGGCGGCGATTCATGAACATGCGCCATAACTTTTTCGTCAGCTCGCGGCTTGCCATGGAAGGTAAGGATGATGAGGCGCCAGGAATAGAGCGCCGTCAGCACAGCGGCGGCAATACCAGCGGCATAGGCGTAATAACCCAAACCAGTTGCCGCCGCAAAGGCGGATTCGAGGATCACATCCTTGGAGAAGAATCCTGAGAAAAACGGTATACCCGCCAGCGCTAAGCTGCCGATCCACATGAGCAAGTAAGTCAACGGGATGGCTTTCCAGATACCGCCCATTTTGCGCATGTCTTGCTCGTCGGACATGGCATGGATTACCGAGCCGGCGCCCAAAAAAAGAAGCGCCTTAAAGAAAGCATGCGTGGTCAGATGGAACATGCCCGCCGAATAAGCCGATACACCGCAGGCAAAGAACATGTAGCCAAGCTGACTACAGGTCGAATAGGCGATCACCCGTTTGATGTCGGTTTGGGTGATCGCAATTGTCGCGGCAAATATCGCCGTCGTGGCGCCGACAACGGTGACGACGGCGAGTGCGATCGGCGCATATTCGAATAGAGGCGAACATCGCGCAACCAAGAAGACCCCAGCGGTTACCATAGTCGCCGCATGAATGAGAGCCGATACCGGCGTCGGACCCTCCATCGCATCGGGCAACCAAGTATGGAGCAAAAATTGCGCCGACTTTCCCATGGCGCCGACGAACAGCAGAATGCAGATGACCGTCAGAGCATCGAAATTGTGGCCGAGGAAATCGAACTCTGAGCCGGCTAGGTTGGGCGCGGCGGCGAAAACGGTATCAAAACTGACAGATCCGAAGGTTTGGTAAATCGCCAGGATTCCGAGACCGAATCCGAAATCGCCAACGCGATTAACGACGAACGCCTTGATCGCTGCCGCATTTGCGGCCGGCCGCTTATACCAAAATCCGATTAGCAGATATGAAACCAGGCCAACTCCCTCCCAGCCGAAATAAAGCTGGAGGAAATTATCTGCCGTAACGAGCGCCAACATGAAAAAAGTGAACAGCGACAGATACGCGAAAAACCGCGGAATGTGTGGATCATGTGCCATGTATCCGATCGAGTAGACATGGATCAGGAACGACACAATCGAAACGGTGAAGACCATCATCGCCGTCAATTCGTCGATGCGGAGCGCCCAATCGACCACGAAACTGCCCGAGGTCATCCAGTTGAAAAGGTATATCTGCTGAACTTCGCCTTGCATCACCACATTGTTAAAAACGAATATCGACGCCAGCGCCGCCAAACCCATCGCCCCGCAGGAGATGTACTGCGACGCTCGATCGCCAAGCACGCGGCCGAACAGGCCAGTGATTGCTGCGCCGATTAGCGGCAGAAAAACGGGAGCAATATAAAGCAGCACGAGGGTTTAGCCCTTCATCACATTAACGTCTTCAACCGCGATGGAGCCGCGGTTGCGGAAATAGACAACCAGTATGGCAAGACCGATGGCCGCTTCGGCTGCCGCCACTGTGAGGACCAGCATGGCGAACACCTGACCCGCCATGTCATTTAGGAAAACCGAGAATGCGACGAAATTAATATTGACGGCAAGCAGCATCAACTCGATCGACATCAAAATGATGATGACGTTCTTGCGATTGAGAAATATGCCGAACACGCCAAGCGTGAAAAGTATCGCGGCCACGGTCAGATAATGGGTCAGTCCGATTTCCATGACCCCTCCTCGCCTGATTTAATGTCTTTGAGAACCACCGCCACTTTTGGGTCGCGCGCCACCTGATCGGCGATTTTCTGGCGCCGGACTTCGACCCGCCGCCGATGGGTCAACACAATGGCGCCGACCATGGCGACCAACAAAATAAATCCAGCGCCCTGGAACAAATAGGCATAGCGGGTATAGAGAATATTGCCCAACGCCCGCGTGTTGCTCACTTCCTCTGCCGGCGGCATAGCCACCGCAACAATATCTGGAACGTGGATGTCGACGGCGCCGGTAGCAAACACCAAGATGAGTTCGGCTAACAGAATGATTCCGACAATGGCGCCAATCGGCAAATATTGCAGGAATCCCGCACGCAGCTCGGAGAAATTAATATCGAGCATCATCACGACGAACAGGAACAACACAGCCACCGCGCCGACATAGACAATGATCAATATCATGGCGAGGAATTCAGCGCCCAACAGCACAAACAGGCCAGCTGAATTGAAAAATGCCAGAATCAGGAAAAGCACGGACTGTACTGGATTGCGCGAGGCAATAACCATCACCCCCGCGGCGACGGTCACCACGGAAAGAAGGTAAAAGACTATTGTCTCGATAATCATGAATTCATTCGATTTCTCGGCTTCAGCCGCCGATGTTCCTCAACGATACGGTGCTTCAGACGCCAGGTTCGCTGCGATTTCGCTCTCCCAGCGCTCACCATTGTCCAAAAGTTTCTGTTTGTTGTAGAGCAGTTCCTCGCGCGTCTCGGCGGCGAATTCGAAATTCGGCCCCTCGACGATGGCGTCCACCGGACAGGCTTCCTGGCAAAAGCCGCAATAAATGCATTTGACCATATCGATGTCGTAGCGAGTCGTGCGGCGGCTGCCGTCGCCGCGCGGCTCAGCCTCGATGGTAATCGCCTGCGCCGGGCAAATCGCTTCGCACAGTTTGCAGGCAATGCAGCGCTCCTCGCCGTTCGAATAGCGCCGAAGTGCGTGCTCGCCACGAAAGCGCGCGCTGATCGGCCCTCTTTCATAGGGGTAGTTGACGGTCGCCTTGGGACTAAACATCTGGCGAAAGGTGATGGTCATACCCTTCAATAGTTCGGTCAACAATAGAGACTTCACCGATTGCTCTATGAACGACATGATTAACCTTTCCTGCTCATTGCGGCATCCATCCAAACAAGTGCATGGCGCCGGCGGTGATGACCACCCAGGCTAGAGACGCGGGCAGAAAGACCTTCCAGCCCAAGCGCATGAGTTGGTCATAACGATAGCGCGGCATTGTCGCCCGCACCCAAGTGAAGAGAAAGATCACAAAAGCCGTTTTGGCGATAAACCAGACGACACCTGGAATCCATATGAAGGGTTCGACATGGAACGGCGGCAACCAGCCGCCGAGAAACAGAATGACGCAAAGTCCGCTCAACAAAACGATGTTGGCGTATTCGCCGAGCATGAACAGCCCCCAGGTCATGGCCGAATATTCGACCTGATAACCGGCCACCAATTCGCCTTCCGCTTCGGGCAAATCGAACGGCGTCCGGTTGGTCTCGGCTAGGGCTGAAATGAAATAGATGATGAACATTGGCGCCAACGGAATGAAGAACCAGAGGCCTTTTTGTGCTTCTACGATGTCGCTCAAATTCAATGAGCCAGCCACGAGCATCACGGTGACTAAGACGAAGCCGATCGATACCTCGTAGGAAACCATCTGGGCGGCCGACCGCAAGGCACCGAGGAAACCATACTTCGAGTTACTCGCCCACCCGGCGATGATGATGCCGTACACGCCAAGTGAGGACACGGCAAACAGATAAAGTATGCCGACATTGATATCGGCCAGAACCAGATGGGTATCGAACGGAATGACGGCCCAGCCGATGAGACCAAGGGCAAACATAATCATCGGCGCCATGATGAAGAGAACGCGATTGGCGCCGGTCGGAATAATGGTTTCCTTCATCAGCAGTTTCAGGCCATCGGCCAACGGCTGGAACAGCCCAAACGGCCCCACTACGTTTGGCCCTTTGCGGTATTGCATGGCCGCCCAAACCTTGCGCTCGCCGTACGTGACCAGCGCGACGACGAGCAAGATCGGCACGACGATCGCCGCGATATAGCCGACGATCAACAGCAGCGGCAAGATATAGTCCGCCCAGAAGTTAGACTCAGCCATCGGTACCGGTCTTCTGCGCGCCGGCAACAAACAGCGCGCTGCACTCGGCCATGGTGTCTGATGCCCGTGAGATCACATCGGTCGTATAAAAATCACTAACCGGGTTAGCAAACGCATCGCCCGACATATCGCCCGGCGCTCCAAAGTCCCGCCATTCGGCCGCAGTGATGCTGTTTGCGGCGCCAAAGGACGGAGCGATCTTGGTCATGCGCGCCCGCACCGCATCGAGCGTATCGTAAGGTAATGTCGTACCGGTCAATTCCGAGAAGGCGCGGAGAATCGTCCAATCTTCCCGAGCTTCACCAGGGGGATGGACCGCCCGATAGGTCCGTTGCACGCGCCCTTCCAAATTCACGTAGGTCGCATTTTTCTCGGTGTAGGCAGCGCCGGGCAAAACCACATCCGCTGCCGCCGCACCGGCGTCCCCGTGATGTCCTTGATATACAACGAACGCGTTGTTCAATCGCGCCATTTCGATTTCGTCTGATCCGAGCAGCCAAACGAATTTGACAGCGTCGCTCTCTGCGCCTTCGAGAATAGCGGCGACATCACGTCCGCCCCCACTCGGCACAAAACCGAGATCAAGGCCGCCAACCCGCGAAGCCGCACGGTGCAAGACGTTAAAGCCGTTCCAACCCTCGCGCACCATGGCATATTTTTCCGCCACTGCACGGGCGGCGGCCAAAATAGCGGCGCCATCTCGGCGCGCCACCGCGCCCGACCCGACAATGAGCATGGGCCACTCCGCCGCTTCGAGCACTTGGCAAAACTCGTGATTTCCGGCGGCGATTTGACTAAGCGTTTCTGGCCCGGCGCCAAGATGATCATAGGGATAGGTGAGATCTCGGCGCGGGCCAATGACACCGGTCTTGAGCCCACCTTGCCGCCAGCGCTTGCGGATTCTGGCATTGACCAGGGAGGCCTCCCAGCGCAAATCGGCGCCAATTACCAAGATTGCATCGGCGTCTTCGATTTGAGCGATCGTCGTATTGAACAGGTAGCCGGCGCGCGCGCTGCTGAGCTTGGCGCCATCTTGGCGGCAATCAATATTCTGCGAGCCCAAATCGCCCATCAAATCTTTGAGTGCCGTCATCGCCTCGCAATCGGCGAGGTCACCGGCAATGGCGGCGATCTGATCTCCGGCAAGACCGTGAAGCGCCTTCTGTATTGCGTCAAACGCTTGTGGCCAATCCGCCTCTTCTAGCTTTCCGTCTTTACGCACGTAACAACGATCGAGGCGGCGCTTCTTGAGGCCATCGCAGGCGAAACGGGTTTTGTCGGAAATCCACTCCTCGTTCACGTCTTCGTTGAGGCGAGGGACGATGCGCATGACTTCACCGCCGCGCGCATCGATCCGAATATTGGAGCCAACGGCGTCAAGCACATCGATGCTCTCTGTCTTGCGCAATTCCCACGAGCGAGCGGTAAAAGCGTAGGGCTTGGACGTCAACGCGCCCACCGGGCATAAATCAATCATGTTGCCCGACAGCTCGGAAGAAACCGCCTTCCCTACATAGGTGCCGATTTCCATATGTTCGCCGCGGAACACTGCACCGAATTCTTCGACCCCGGCAATTTCATCGGCGAAACGGATGCATCGCGTGCAATGAATGCAGCGTGTCATGATGGTTTCGACCAGCGGCCCGATATCTTTGTCCTTAACCGCCCGTTTGTGCTCATCGAAACGGCTGAAATGGCGGCCATATGCCATAGCCTGATCTTGCAAGTCGCACTCGCCGCCCTGATCGCAAATGGGGCAGTCCAGCGGATGATTGATGAGCAGGAACTCCATCACCCCTTCGCGCGCCTTTTTGACCTCTGGCGTATTGGTGTGAATCACCATTCCCTCGCCCGCCGGCATCGCGCAGGAAGCGATGGGTTTAGGAGATCTTTCCATGATGACCAGACACATGCGACAATTTCCGGCAATCGACAGGCGGTCGTGGTAACAGAAACGCGGCACCTCTGCGCCAACCTGCTCGCAAGCCTGCAGGACCGTTGAGCCGTCCGCGACTTCAACTTCAACGCCGTCGATTGTTAGTTTCGGCATAGTCCAAATTCCTCACGCGGCTTTCGGTGCGCCGGCATCGGTCGGGATGCCATGGCGCGCCAGAATGCGCTGTTCCATTTCGCCGCGAAAATGCCGGATCAGGCCTTGGACCGGCCACGCTGCGGCGTCTCCGAGCGCGCAAATTGTATGGCCTTCGATCTGACCCACCACATCCCAGAGAAGATCGATATCCTTCACCGATGCTTCGCCCGTGACCATCCGCTGCATCATGCGATAAACCCATCCGGTACCTTCGCGGCAGGGCGTGCACTGGCCGCAACTTTCGTGCATATAAAAATGTGAAAGCCGGGATATCGCCTCAACCACATCTGTCGATTTGTCCATAACGATGACGGCCGCCGTGCCAAGACCCGATTTTTGGGCAACCAGCGAATCAAAATCCATCAGCACGTCATCGCAAATAGATTTCGGCAACAATGGCACCGAGGCGCCGCCGGGAATTACCGCCAACAAATTGTCCCAACCGCCGCGCACACCACCGGCATGTTTCTCGATAAGCTCGCGCAGCGGAATTCCCATCTCTTCTTCAACATTGCAGGGCTGGTTCACATGCCCCGAAATGCAGAATAGTTTGGTTCCGCTATTCTTTGGTCTGCCCAACCCTGCGAACCACTCCGGGCCGCGCCTTAGTATGGTTGGGATAACTGCGAGGGTTTCAACATTGTTAACCGTGGAGGGGCAACCATAAAGACCGGCACCGGCCGGAAACGGCGGCTTCAAACGCGGCTTACCTGGCTTGCCTTCGAGGCTTTCCAGCAAGCCGGTTTCCTCACCGCAGATATAGGCGCCGGCGCCGCGGTGTAAATAAAGGTCGAAATCCCATCCTGAACCTGAAGCATTCTTGCCGATCAATCCGGCGTCATACGCCTCATCGATCGCGGTCTGCAAATTCTCGGCCTCGCGATAAAACTCACCGCGAATGTAGATGTAGCCGGCGTTGGCGCGCATGGCGAAGGCGGAGAGCAAACAACCCTCTATGAGAAGATGCGGATCGTGACGCATGATGTCCCGGTCCTTGCAAGTCCCGGGCTCGGATTCGTCGGCATTGACGATCAAGTAATGCGGCCGCCTCGGATCTGGCTCTTTGGGCATGAAAGAGAATTTGAGACCAGTCGGGAAACCCGCACCGCCCCGACCACGCAATCCAGATTCCTTGACTTGATCGACGACCCATTCGTGGCCCTTGCCAATAAGAGTGCTGGTGCCGTCCCACGCGCCGCGCTTGCGCGCGCCGCCGAGGCGCCAATCATGGGCACCGTAAAGATTGGTAAAGATGCGGTTTGAATCATTCAGCATCACGCAGTCCCGCCATCCAGCAATGTGGTCAAGCCGGTCGTCGGCGCCGAAGTCTGTCGCCCGGTTTGCGAACCCGCCGATGGCTGCTCGCCGCGCCGCAACATGGCGAGAATTTCAATCATCCGCGCGGCCGAAAGATCCTCATAGAAATCATCGTTGATCTGCACCATAGGCGCATTCACACAAGCGCCGAGACACTCCACTTCTACCAGCGTGAACATGCCGTCTTCCGTGGATTCGCCGATGCCTATACCCAATTCATTCGTACAGGCGTCGCGCAAATCGTCTGAGCCGCGTAGCCAACAGGGCGTCGTGCGGCACAGTTGGATCAGATGTTTCCCGACTGGGTTGAGGTTCACCATTGTGTAGAAAGTCGCGACTTCATAAACGCGAATTTCGGCCATATCCAGAAAATCGGCGATATAGACCATGGCTTCGCGCGACACCCAGCCACCATTCTGACGCTGCGCAAGATCTAAGAGCGGCAGCACCGCACTCGCCTGGCGGCCCTCAGGATATTTCGCGATATGCGCGTTCGCGAGTTCAAGATTCTCGGGCGAGAATTCGAACTTCCGACTCTCTCCATTCATCGGTCGATCTCCCCGAAAACGATATCCATACTGGCCAAATTAGCCACGGCATCGGCCAACATATGACCCCGGCTGACATAATCGAGCGCCTGTAGATGAGCAAATCCAGGCGCTCTGATCTTGCACCGATAAGGCTTGTTGCTACCGTCAGACACCAAATAAACACCGAACTCGCCCTTCGGTGCCTCGACGGCGGCGTAGGCCTCGCCCGCCGGCACGTGATAACCCTCGGTAAAGAGTTTGAAGTGATGGATCAGAGCCTCCATCGAATTTTTCATCTCGCTGCGGGTCGGCGGGCTGATCTTGTTATCCGCGACCTTCACCGGACCCTCGGGCATGCGCGCGAGGCACTGATCAATGATTTTCACACTTTCGCGCATCTCTTCCATCCGCACCAAATAACGCTCATAGCAATCGCCGCTGGTACCGACGGGTACGGAAAACTCGAGTTCGTCATAAACTTCGTAAGGCTGATTGCGACGCAAATCCCAAGTTACGCCGGAAGCCCGCAACATCGGGCCGGTAAAGCCCCAGTCAAGCGCCTCCGCTGGGCTGGTCGAGCCGATGTCGACGGTACGCTGTTTAAAAATTCGGTTTTCGGTAATCAAGTTTTCGATATCGTCGATGATCTTAGGGAATTTATTGTTCCACAAGCCGATGTCGCGCAGCAGGTCCGGCGGCAAATCGCTGGTCACACCGCCAGGGCGGAAATATGCGGCATGCATCCTCGCCCCCGACGCGCGCTCATAGAATTCCATTAAAACTTCGCGCTCTTCAAAGGCCCAAAAGAATGGCGTAAACGCGCCAATATCCAGAATCATCGTCGAGATATTGAGAAGATGATTGGTGATACGTCCGATTTCGCTATAGAGCACGCGAATATATTGGGCGCGCAGAGGCGCTTCGATGCCGAGCAAACGCTCCACCACCAATGCGAACGCGTGCTCCTGATTCATCGGCGCCACATAATCCAAGCGATCAAAATAAGGTACCGCCTGCAGATAGGTCTTATGCTCGATCAGTTTTTCCGTGCCGCGGTGCAGCAATCCGATATGCGGGTCCGCCCGCTCTACGACCTCGCCATCCATTTCGAGAACGAGGCGCAGCACACCATGCGCCGCCGGATGTTGCGGGCCAAAATTGAGCGTCATATTCTTGATGCGATGTTCGCTCATGCCCCCCCGCCGTCGCCTCCTGGATTTCCGGCTTTTTCGTCTCCCGGCAAAATATATTCTGCGCCTTCCCACGGGCTCATGAAATCGAAGCTGCGATATTCCTGGGTCAGCTTGACCGGCTCGTAGACGACGCGCTTTTGCTCGTCGTCATAGCGCAGCTCGACATAACCCGTTAGCGGAAAATCCTTACGCAGTGGATGGCCCTCAAAGCCATAATCCGTAAGCAGACGGCGCAAATCCGGATGATCGGTGACATAGATGCCGAATAAGTCCCACACTTCACGCTCGAACCAACCGGCAGTACTGTAAAGCGCCGACACGGAAGGGACCGAGCCCTCTTCGTCAACGCCCGCCTTGACGCGAATGCGCATGTTATTGCTGACGCTAAGCAGATGGTAAACCACGTCAAAACGCGGGTCGCGCTGCGGATAATCGACGCCACATATGTCGATCAACATCTCGAAGCGGCATGCACTGTCGTCACGCAGAAATTTGATTATGCGCTCTACTGACGCGACGCGAATTTCGAGAGTCAGTTCGCCATGCACGATCTTGGACGACTGAATATAATCGCCAAGTGTCGCGTCAAGATGTGCTGCGAGTTCTTTCAGCGCCTGTTGATTCATGGTCTTTAAATTCGCGGGCTCTAGCGCGCGATCGTTCCGGTGCGCCGAATTTTACGCTGAAGCTGCATGATGCCGTAGAGAAGCGCTTCGGCTGTAGGCGGGCAACCAGGCACATACACGTCGACCGGCACAATCCGATCACATCCGCGTACGACAGAATAAGAATAGTGGTAGTACCCGCCGCCATTGGCGCAGCTGCCCATGGAGATGACATAGCGCGGCTCAGGCATCTGGTCGTATACCTTGCGAAATGCTGGCGCCATTTTGTTGCACAAGGTGCCGGCAACGATCATCACGTCGGATTGACGCGGGCTGGCGCGGGGGATCATGCCCAAACGGTCGATGTCATAGCGCGCGGCGATCACTTGCATAAACTCGACGCCGCAGCAGGCAAGACCGAAGCTCATCGGCCACAAAGAACCCGTGCGCGCCCAATTGATGAGACGATCGAGCTTGGCAACAACAAAGCCCTTATCGCCGAGCTCGTCGGTTACGAGCTTCAGCGCGGCAGTCTGTGCCTCGCCAGGAGGAATCGGGGCATCAGCCAAATGCGGCGTGCGGTCACTGCTCAATCCCATTCCAAAGCGCCTTTCTTCCATTCGTAGATAAAACCAATGGTCAGGATGCCCAGGAAAATCACCATCGACCAAAATCCGTAAAGGCCAATATCCTTGAATGAGACCGCCCACGGAAACAAGAAGGCAACTTCCAGGTCGAAAATGATGAATAAAATGGCGACCAAATAGAAACGCACATCGAAGCGCCCACGCGCATCGTCAAACGCGTCGAAACCGCATTCATAGGCTGATACTTTATCCGCGTCGGGGTTTTGCGGTGCGGCAATATAGGACGCGGCAATCGCGCCCATTGCGATGACCGCGGCAATCCCCAGAAATATCAAGATCGGTAGATATTCGAGCAAGAATGATTGAGATGCGATCATTGAGCGGTGTCACCATCCATTATTCTTAACTTTCCCCGGAAGCCGCAAAACAAACACATCGTCCAAAGGCGCCAACTATATCGTCTGACCGGCCCCGCATGCTCCGCGGGGGAATCCGATAAGATGGCGGGAGTGACGGGACTTGAACCCGCGACCTCCGGCGTGACAGGCCGGCGCTCTAACCAACTGAGCTACACCCCCGAATTACGGAAAGTCGCTAAAAACCGCGCCGAACCGGGCGGTTTTGTTTAATGCAGTGCGCAAGCCCGGTCAAGGCAATTGCCCTTGTCTCCTATGAGTTTCCTGCGCGATCCCTGGCTCAAATTTGGTGGGCGATGACGGGCTCGAACCGCCGACTTTCTCGGTGTAAACGAGACGCTCTTCCAGCTGAGCTAATCGCCCCCTGACTGGATACGGACAGAACATAGCATCGTAACGGCCTCGCCGTTTCGATTCTTTTGAATTCAAGTAAATATAGTCGGACTTGCCAGGCCAAAATAATTGACGCCGGCCACCAAATTGGCCGGCGTCCGGTAAGCTATCGACACAGATGCTTAGTTGACTGCCTCTTTCAGAGCCTTGCCCGCTTTGAATTTTGGCTGATTTGAAGCGGGGATTTGGATTGCCTCGCCGGTTCTCGGGTTGCGTCCTGTCGTCGCTTTTCTTTTGACGACACTGAAAGACCCAAATCCAACCAAGCGTACTTCTTCTCCGCCCTTTAAAGAATTGGTGATTGCGTCGAAAACCCCTTCCACCGCCCGTGCGGCATCAGCGCTCGACATGTCCGTTGCGTCAGCGACGGATTTAACCAGATCGTTCTTATTCACTCTCAGCCCCCATGATTAATCGTAGATAAATTGTGCAACGCTTTCGGCTCTCGAATACGTATACAACCCGGTCGAGTGTAAGGTGCGAGATTCAGAAACGTCAACGTCATCGAGGCCACAAAACCAAAGAATCCGGGCTTTACAGGGACATGACAGGGCCCGCTGGAGGTTCGGATACCTAATTGTCTGGGAAAAGAAACACATTATCGAGTCGCGACCACGACTCGCTTCAGCAGATTAATGTGTGACGACTCCGTCAGCATCGACCTTGTCATCCGACGAACTGGAAACGGATTTTTTTTCTTGCTCTTCTTCGTCCCATTCAATTGGAACGACTGGCTTGGTAAGTGCGTGCTTCAGAACGTCGTCGACGGTGTCGATGGGAATGATGTTCAAGTTCTTCTTCACATTGTCGGGAATCTCCACCAGATCCTTTTCGTTCTCACGAGGAATGAGCACGGTCTTCAATCCACCGCGCAAAGCAGCCAGCAATTTTTCCTTGAGGCCGCCGATCGGCAATACGCGGCCGCGCAGCGTAATTTCCCCGGTCATCGCCAAGCTCTTGCTGACCGGAATGCCGGTGAGCACCGAGATAATGGAAGTCGCCATTGCGACTCCAGCGGACGGCCCGTCTTTTGGCGTCGCACCCTCGGGTACATGGACATGGATGTCGCGTTTGCTGAACACGGTCGGTTTAATGCCGAACTCCGCTGCACGCGACTTCACATAGCTTTCCGCCGCCTGCACCGATTCGCGCATGACATCGCCAAGTTTACCCGTCGCGATTACCTTGCCCTTACCCGGCAGGAGAACTGCCTCGATGGTTAACAACTCGCCGCCGACCTCGGTCCACGCCAAGCCCGTCGTGACGCCGACCAAATCTTCCAACTCAGCTTCGCCGTAACGATATTTCTTAACGCCCGCGTATTTCTCAAGATTGCGTTTGGTCACCCGTACCCGTTCGACTCCTTTGGATACGATCTCGCGCGTTGCCTTGCGCGTGAGCCGCGCAATTTCCCGCTCGAGATTCCGCACGCCCGCTTCACGTGTGTAATAGCGAATTAGGTCGAGCAGCGAGTCATTCGAAATCGACCATTCGTTCTTTTTGAGACTGTGCTCGCTGATTTGCTTAGGAATCAAATGGCGCCGTGCAATTTGCACCTTTTCGTCTTCGGTGTAACCCGGAATGCGGATGATCTCCATGCGGTCCAGTAAAGCCGGCGCCATACGGAGCGTATTGGCCGTCGTGATAAACATCACGTCGGATAAATCATAGTCGACCTCTAGGTAATGATCGTTGAAGGTCGAATTCTGCTCGGGGTCCAAAACCTCCAATAGCGCCGACGAGGGATCGCCACGGAAATCGGCGCCCATCTTGTCGACCTCATCCAACAAAAATAGTGGATTGGAGGATTTCGCCTTTTTCATGGATTGAATAATTTTGCCCGGCATCGAGCCAATATAGGTCCGCCGATGGCCACGAATTTCCGCTTCGTCGCGCACGCCACCAAGTGAAAAGCGCACGAAATTCCGCCCCGTCGCGCGCGCTACGGACTTGCCGAGCGACGTCTTGCCGACGCCCGGAGGGCCAACCAAACAGAGGATCGGACCTTTCAATTTTCTCGTGCGCTGCTGCACCGCGAGATATTCAAGAATGCGTTCCTTGACCAGCTTCAAGGCGTAGTGATCCTCGTTCAGGATCTTCTCGGCCTGGTTCACATCCTTGTTGACCCGAGTCCGTTTCTTCCACGGAATGTTCAACAGCCAATCGAGATAATTGCGCACCACTGTCGCTTCCGCCGACATCGGGGACATCGTGCGCAGTTTCTTAATTTCGGCTTCCGCCTTTTCGCGCGCTTCCTTGGTCAATTTGGTGTTTTTGATGCGATCTTCATATTCGGCGGTCTCGTCACGGCCATCCTCGCCTTCGCCAAGCTCCTTCTGGATCGCCTTCATTTGCTCGTTGAGATAATATTCGCGCTGCGTTTTTTCCATTTGGCGCTTAACGCGACTGCGAATTTTTTTCTCGACCTGCAGGACGCCTATTTCGCCTTCCATGAGGCCACAGACACGCTCCATGCGCTCCATCAACGAGACGACTTCGAGCAGTTCCTGCTTTTCCTCAAGCTTGATCGACAGATGAGAAGCGATGGTATCGGCCAATTTCGCCGGATCGTCTATTTGATTGACTGAAACCAGAACTTCCGGCGGCACTTTCTTATTCAGTTTTACGTATTGCTCAAACTGGGACAGAACCGAGCGCGACATGGCCTCGATTTCTTGCGGATCGCCGTCATCGCCGGCCATTTGCTCAGCGGTCGCCTGGAAAAAATCTTCATTGTCAAAAAATTTGATAACGCGCGCCCGCGCACCGCCTTCGACCAGCACCTTCACCGTACCATCGGGTAATTTCAGCAGTTGAAGAACGGTGCCGATTGTTCCGACGCTATGAATGTCATCAGTGGTTGGATCATCTTGCGACGCATTCTTTTGCGCGATCAGAAGGATCTGCTTGTCGTCCTTCATGACATCTTCAAGCGCCCGCACGGATTTTTCGCGCCCCACAAACAGCGGCACAATCATGTGTGGAAAAACGACGATATCGCGTAAAGGCAAAACCGGATAGCGTGGATGTTCAGTGGCTTCAGGCATCAGATTTGTTCACTTCTCGGTCATGTTATGCGCCGCCCAGGATAAGCGAACTGCGTTGCTTTTAGGTGGGAGCCCACCTGGGTCCGGTCAAGTCCCAAAAAAATACCCGTGGCACGACACTTATGAAGCCGAGGAACTGGCGTCTTCAGTTCGATCAGCGTAAATCAACAGCGGCGTTGCCCCACCCTCAACCACTTCACGGTTAATGACCACCTCCTCAACATTGTCGTATCCAGGTAGGTCAAACATCGAATCGAGTAAAATTGCTTCCAATATTGAACGCAATCCGCGCGCTCCAGTCTTGCGAGCGACCGCCTTTCGCGCAATGGCGCTCAACGCGTCTTCGGTAAAGCTCAATTCCACTTCTTCCATTTCGAACAGCTTTTGATATTGCTTTACCAAGGCGTTCTTGGGCGCCGTTAAAATTTCGATTAACGCGGTCTCGTCCAAATCTTCGAGAGTCGCGATAACCGGCAACCGGCCAACAAACTCGGGAATTAATCCGAACTTGAGCAAATCTTCCGGTTCGATTTCACGCAAAATTTCTCCAGTCTTGCGCTCTTCGGGTGCACGCACATCGGCGCCAAAACCAATTGATGTCCCACGGCCACGTTGCGCAATAATCTTTTCCAGACCCGCGAACGCGCCACCACAAATAAACAATATGTTTGTGGTATCGACCTGCAGGAACTCCTGTTGCGGGTGTTTGCGCCCGCCTTGTGGAGGAACCGAAGCCACGGTGCCTTCCATGATCTTCAACAGAGCCTGCTGTACACCTTCACCAGAAACGTCGCGGGTAATCGAAGGATTGTCAGATTTGCGCGCAATTTTATCGACTTCGTCCAGATAGACGATGCCACGCTGTGCCCGTTCGACATTGTAATCCGCAGATTGCAAAAGCTTCAGAATGATATTTTCAACATCCTCACCGACATAGCCCGCTTCCGTTAGCGTCGTGGCATCGGCCATAGTGAAGGGAACATCCAGGATTCGAGCGAGAGTTTGGGCCAGTAGGGTCTTGCCGCAGCCTGTCGGGCCAATCAGCAAAATATTCGATTTCGCCAACTCAACGTCATTGCTGTTGCCGCTATGGGCGAGACGCTTGTAATGATTGTGCACGGCCACCGAAAGCACCCGTTTGGCGTGATACTGGCCAATGACATAATCCTGCAATACTTCGGATATTTCCGCTGGTGCCGGCACGCCATCCCGGCTTTTAACGCGGGAGCTCTTGTGCTCTTCACGGATAATATCCATGCAGAGTTCAACGCATTCATCGCAGATGAACACGGTCGGGCCGGCAATAAGCTTGCGCACTTCATGCTGGCTCTTGCCGCAAAAAGAGCAGTAAAGCGTGTTCTTCGAGTCGTTGCCGCTGGACTTGTTCATGCCCACTCCAGTCAGTTCAGCCGCGCGGGGCGCCGCCCCTCACCTACCACCGCTAGCCGCGACAGCAGCTAATCGCGATGGCCATTAATCCGAATCGAGGGTCGCACTCGTTGGTGCTATTTGTCTAGCCTATTCTGCCCTGCCCCCCGCCTTCTCAGCGGTTGGTGCCACTCTAGCGCTGTGCAGATAAAAAACGGTTAAGACTTGCTTTCTGGCTTCGGATCGTCTGGGTCCTCCGTCACAACTCGGTGAACCACCACGTCGTCGACGATGCCGAACGCCTTCGCATCCTCTGGTGACATGAAATTATCTCTTTCGAGATTTTTTTCAATTATCTCAATGCCTTGCTTCGTGTGCTTAACGTAAATTTCATTCAACCTTTTACGTAAAGCAAGAATTTCTCTCGTATGAATTTCAATATCGGTGGCCTGGCCCTGAAATCCACCCGACGGCTGGTGCAGCATGATTCGCGAGTTCGGCAGGGCAAAGCGCTGTCCTTCAGCGCCGGCGGCCAACAGCAACGAGCCCATGGAAGCGGCTTGGCCGATACAGAGAGTCGCCACGGCAGGGCGAATGTATTGAATGGTGTCGTAGATCGCCAATCCCGATGTCACAACCCCGCCCGGCGAGTTGATATAAATGGAAATGTCTTTGTTCGGGTTTTCCGATTCGAGAAAGAGCAACTGCGCAGTTACCAGGCTCGACACTTCGTCATGTATGGCACCGGTCAGAAAAATGATTCGCTCCTTCAAAAGGCGCGAAAAAATATCGTAAGAACGTTCCCCGCGATTTGTCTGCTCAACAACCATGGGAACGAGCGTATTTGCGTAGGTATCAATGATATCGGCCATCGCCGTTATGTCTCCTTAAGAGCCTTTGGCTATTTTTCTTTTGCTGCAGCGGTGGTCGATTTCGCCGTTTTTTGCCCGCTCTTGTCAGATGTAGTTTTTCTTTTCGCAGCGGTGTTTTTCGTCGTCACCTTCGCGTCGGTGGCTTCTGCTTTCGAAGCCGGTTTTTTTACCGCCTTTTTCTTGGCCGCCGGCGTCCCAGATTTTTTGCTAGAGCCCTTAGCGCTCTTCTCCGTGCCCGCTACATCGTCCGGATCGCGGAATAACTCCTCCGGATCAACAACGCTTTCCTTGATATCCGCGAGCTCCGACAAGAAGGCGACCACCTTGTCCTCGAATACCGGCGCTCGAAAGCGTTCCAGGGCATTGGGATTCGATCGATAGAATTCGAGTACCTGTTGTGGATTCGAAAACCCGCGCGCAGATTCAAGTGCGGCCTTGAGAAGATCGTCACGCTCGATCGAGATTTCATTCTCGCGGCCAATTTCGGAGAGAAGCAATCCCAGGCGGACGCGCCGTTCGGCAATTTGCCGATACTCCGCGCGCGCCTCATCTTCGCTTTGGTCCATCGATTCTTCGAATGTTGATTTAGACTTCTCCAAATCGCGCGTGATCTGAGTCCAAATTGTCTCGAATTCCTGATCGACCATGCCGGCAGGAACTTCGAACGTATAGCGTTCCGCCAGATCATCGAGAAGGGAGCGTTTCAATTGCGCCTTGGACGCCGCCTCAAACTGCTGCTCCAATTGCTCACGCACCAGACCGGTCAGGGCGGCGAGGTCGTCCACTCCCTGCCGTTTTGCCATTTCATCATCGATCGTCGTTTCCGTACGCTCGCGCACCTCCTTGACATCGACTTCAAAGAGCGCCGCTTTTCCCGCCGCATCCTCTTGCGGATAATCCGCTGGGAACTCGACATTAACCTGGCGATGTTCGCCTTTCTTGACGCCGATCAGCTGTTCCTCAAATCCTGGAATAAAAGTGCCGCTCCCGAGTTCGATTTCGAAGTCGTCCGCAGACGTCCCTTCCAGATCGACACCATCGATCTTGCCTTTGAAATCGATCAACAAGCCGTCACCGGATACTGCGACGCGTCCTTCTTCCGCGGGTTTGAACTGTTTGTCCGCTTCAGCGATCCGTTTGAGGCTCTCGTTCACTTTTTCATCGTCGGCTTCGGAAACCAATCGAGTGAGCGAGATTTCCGACAAATTACCGATTTCGATATCCGGCAAGATCTCCATATCCATCTTGTATTCGAGATCCTTGCCGTCGCCATAATCGGTTATTTCGATCTTGGGCTGCAGAGCAGGACGCAATTCCCGCTCTTCAATTGCTTTCTGCGAGCTCTTTTGTATAGAGCGTTCCAGAACCTCCCCCAAGACGGATGGCCGATACTGTCGCCGGACGATGGCGAGCGGCACTTTGCCGGGCCGAAACCCTTTCATCTTTATCGTCTTGCTCAGCTCGAGCAGACGGCCTTCGACCTCCGCTTCCACGTCGGACGACGGTACAATGATTGTGAATTCGCGTTTAAGCCCCTCTGACAGGGTCTCATTTACCTGCATGGCTCACCGTTTCTCGCTTCTCGATCCATTCGAACAACGCCAACCGTTATTAACTAAATTTAGTCCATTCGCGCCAAACAAAGAGGTGGTGCGGGCGAAGGGACTCGAACCCCCAAGGCTTTCACCACGTGGTCCTAAACCACGCGCGTCTACCAATTCCGCCACGCCCGCGCGTGCTCACCCCATGGCGATCTATTACAATTCTTCGCCGGAAACGGCTCAACCAGCTGTCCCGGCGGGAGCCATATAACATACGAAGCACCCATGAAGGCAACAACAAGTCCACGGCGTGGTACCGTTATCTTTCGCGTCTGGACAGAAGGGATTTCACCGCGCTGGACGCGACGATACGTTTCGCGCCTTTAAACGCCTCGTGATTGGCCTCGATATCACCTGGTTTATAACGATAATTTACCATCATTCCATAAGATTGCTTCATTCCCTGTAGGGAACTGTCAGCGAGGAAATTAAGCCGTTCGACTCGCGCGCCGTTGCTCAAATGAAAACGCGCGACTCGGTCGCTCGGCTCATCGAACGAATCCCGCGCGGTCAGCAGATAAGTTGCGCCGAGCCGGGTTAACGGCTGCCGCAGGGCTTCCACAACCTTTTTGTCACTCTGCCAGGGCGACGCCAATAGAGTGGACAATCCCTCGCCATCGTCGAGACGGTCTCCGGCCACGCCCTTTAGGGCGCGATGCTCAGCCGTTGTGAGCACAGATTGACTGTCGGTCTCAATGAGGTCCTCCAACCACTTTCTAAATCCTGGCATCGGCGAAAGCGTCGCTGCCGTTTTGATTGCCGGCAATTCCCGTGTCACATCATCGAGTACCCGTTTGATCAAAAAACCGCCGAAGGAAATACCGTTCAAACCACGTTGGGCGTTGGATATGGAGTAAAATATCGCGGTATCCGCAGATTTTATGGCGTTCCTCGGCTCGCTCACATCGAGCAGTTCCTGAACATTTCCGGCCAGGCCTTCGACCAGCGCCACTTCGACAAAAATGAGAGGCTCTTCCGCCATATTGGGATGAAAGAATGCATAAAACCGCCGGTCCGTGGAATCCAGACGATGCTTCAGATCCTGCCACGAGAGGATCGCGTGGACTGCCTCATAGTCGGCCAATTTCTCCAACAGCGCAGCCGGTGCATTCCAAGTAATCCGCTGCAAATTCAAGAGGCCGATATCGAACCAAGACGACAGCAAATCCTTTAGATCCGCGTCCAGCGCCGCGAGATCTGCATCGTCGCCTTTGATCTCGCGCAGTTCCGCCCTCATGTCCACAAGGAACTTCACGCCGTTGGGTAGGGCGCTGAATTGGCGGAGAAGATTCGTTCTCGGCGCCACAAGAGCAGTTTTTAGCCGACGGGACGCCACCTCTCGGCCAATTAGATCAGGCGCCGCAAGCAATGCCTCGGCGGCTTCGTCCAAGATTAAATCGTTCACACCGAAGCGCGCCAAAAGCTTCAAAAATCGCTTTCTTCCGGTGGGATCGAGAGATAAATACGTGCGTCCCAAATCGGCAGCCCGGGTTCTAGCAGATACTTCTCCGCCACGGCCCTCCAGGCAGGCGGTTACTTGGCGCTCAATGCGCTCCAAATCTTCGGGTGGCAGATCGGGCCGGACGGAGCCGGTCAGCGCGACGCGGGCAGAATCCGTCATCTCGCGCCAGGCGTTGCGTATATTTGTTAGGGTCCGGTCCACCAGAGCGCCGGAAGAGTTGCCCGCATTCACTGCGTATGTCCTTGCGCAGCCATTCGTCTCAGAACGGCAAGCTCGGCTGGTAATTGTTCAGACAAGTCCTCGGCGATGAGCCCAGGGCCGAATCGCCCGGCCGTAGCGCCGTGCAGCCAAACCGCAGCGCAAGCGGCTTCGAACGTTTTCATGCCCTGGGCCAGCAGTCCCAATGCGAATCCCGCTAGAACATCTCCGGCCCCGGCCGTAGCTAGCTCGGCCGGAGCATTGGCGTTAATCGCGGCGCGGCCGTCAGGCGCTGCGATGACCGTATCTCCGCCTTTTAGGATCACTACCGCCCCACTTTGCGCCGCCGCCGCGCGGGCGCGACATACCTTGCCGATTTCCTCCCGGTCATTGTGGTCACTGCCGCCGTTAAACAGGCGGCTGAATTCGCCCTCATGTGGCGTTAATATCATTTCTGAATCTATTTGTTCAAACAATTGATTTGGCATGTTTTTGTAGGAAGTCAACGCATCCGCGTCAAGAACGCATCGGCGTTTCGCGGCCAGGATGTCCGACACCCGTTGGCGGGTGTCGGAGCCAACGCCGCAGCCCGGGCCGATCAGCACCACATTCTTGCGAAGGTCGCGCAGTTGTTTGCCCAACTCTTCCAACGGCGCGACCATGACGGCGGTCAATTGCGCCGCGTAAATCCCGAGTGCCGCTTCAGGCGCGATGACGGTGACAAGCCCTGCACCGACGCGTAAGGCGGCTCGCGCCGCTAAACGGGCGGCACCCGAGCTGGCCGCAGGGCCGCCGATCACTAAAGCGTGGCCGCGGTCAAATTTATGCCCATCCGTACTCGGCCACGGATAATTCTGCAGCCAAGCACTAGGATTGTTTTCATGCAACATAATGCCTTTTCCGTCGACGACCGAATCAGGAATGCCGATGTCGGCGCAAACAACTTCACCGGCGCGCAAGCGGCCGGGTAATAGAAGGTGGCCCGGCTTGCGGCGGCAAAATGTCACGGTCAAAGTTGCCTGAACGGCAGTGCCGAGAATTAATCCGCTGTCGCCATGCACACCGCTTGGTATATCCACCGCTACGCACGTGATGTGGCGGCGGTTGATTTCCTCCACCACCCCACGCACATCGCCATCCAAAGCGCGACCAAGCCCGGCGCCAAACAACGCATCTATGACTAGTTCCGTATCGTCGAGAATGCCCATGTTGAGCACTTCGGTGGCGCCCTGCCATTGGGAAGCGGCAATCGCGGCATCCCCCTGCAAACGCTCTACTTCCCCGAGCAACGCCAAACGCACGGGCCATCCGGCATCTTGCAACATACGGGCCACAACAAATCCATCGCCGCCGTTGTTTCCCGGGCCACAGAGCACCGATACTGAGCAAGGCTGCCAGCGCTTGCGTATCTCGCGGGTAATGGCCTGCCCGGCATTCTCCATAAGTTGAATACCCGGCGTGCCGAGCGCAATGGTTTCCGCATCGGCGGCATATAGTTGCTCAATGGACAATAATTCGGATTTTCTCATGGCTATGTGAACCCGCAATCAAGCGCCGACGGGCGCAAAAGTACCAGTGCGGTAAAGATTGACACGCCTAGCCTGCTCAAACTCGAAAATATTTCCTTTGCGGCCCTGCTCGAACACGGTCCTGACGTGCGCACTATTCATGTTCTCGATCATTAACCGAGTTTCGTTGAGGGCCAAGAAACTACCGGCGAAGCTTTCGAAATCAGTAAATTGGCGCTTTAAGACATAGTGAATTTCGCGCACTGAGGAGGCGACATCATGCGGCAACCGTCGCAACGCATCCAGCGCCCATGTCCGCTCGGCGCTGTTGTCATAAAACATGCGCACCATGTCATCGTAAAAACCGCTCGAATCATTGTCACCGACATAAAGAAGCCCATCATTTTCTTTTAAAACGCGGCACGCCTCCGTCAGGCAGTCATCCATATCAACTGCATCCACACGGCTCAGAAAATCCAACATAATCACGCCGTCAACTGTGCCGTCGTTTTGCGGCAGGTTTTGTGCGTAGCCTTCGGCGAGAGTCACCCCCTGAACGCTGCCCAAGGCACGATTTTCCCGCGCCCGTTCCGGATCGCTCTCAACACCCAACATAGACGCCCCACGCTTCGCCAACGCAAACGAGAGCGCGCCATCGCCACACCCGACATGGACAAAGCGCCGGCCCTGGAGAGGAACCAGGCGCGCCAACGCTTCGATGTCAGTGCCGAACTGAAAATGTTCTGAGGTCATTCGCGCCCGACTTTTACGAACCGGAGCAGAACCCTACACCGATTTCACAGCAACGGATGCCATAGATAATTCGCCGCCACCGGACTTTTTCAGTTTACCGCCGACGGACGCACGCACTAGGCTCACTTAATAATCCCGCACATTCAAAGTTAAGATCGATATGAAGAAAAGTACCATAGCCCGGCATTCCTGCATGAGCGCGGCGGAAACAGCCGCCGAAGTCAGATCGGGCGCTTCAAGTGCAGAGCAGCAGGTGCAAGACGCCAAAACCCGGATCTCCGCCAACGAGCGGCAAATCGGGGCATGGCGGCATTTGGACTGGGATCTTGCGGCGAGCCAGGCGGGTGCTATCGACCAGGCGGGCCCAGTGTATGGCGTGGGGGATGCCTTAGGTGGCGCCTTGGCCGGCGTCCCGGTCGGGGTCAAAGATATTATTGATACCTGCGACCAGCCGAGCGAAAACGGCACAGAAGCTGACCGCGGCCGGATGCCGGCGGCGGATGCGACGGTGGTGACGCGGTTGCGACTGGCCGGAGCCGTTATCCTTGGCAAAACCGTCACCACGGAATGCGCCTGCGGCGCTTCGCGCGGCACACGGAACCCACATGATTTAGGGCGCACCCCGGGCGGCTCCTCGAGCGGGTCGGCCGCGGCGGTCGCGGCCGGCATGGTGCCACTGGCGCTCGGGACGCAAACGGCCGGGTCGATTATTCGCCCGGCCGCCTTTTGTGGCGTCTGGGCGATGATGCCAAGTCTCGGGACCATTCCCTGCACCGGCGTGCTGAAACTCTCTGAAACGCTGGACCATGTCGGCGCCTTCGCTAATTCGCCGAACGATTTAGCGCTGGCGATAGATGTGATGTCTGGGGATGACGGCAGCGACCCCTATGCTCAAGGGCAAGCACCGACACGGCTCAGCGCGGCGCTCAAAGGGCAGCTTGCGCGCCCGCGCCTCGCCTTCCTGCGCGGCCCGACATGGGGTGAGATGGAACCCGATTGTGCGGCGCGCTACGAAAAACTGGCAGCTGAGCTCGGCGCCGAACCACGCGACATGGGCAAAAATTTTGACGATATCGTCGAGGCGCATCAGATCGTTATGTTTGCAGAAATTGGGCACAATATGTGGCCACTCATGCAACGTGGTGGTCCGATGCTTTCAGAGATGCTGCGCGCTAGGCTGGTAAAAGGACGAAGCATTGGCGCTGACGATTACCTGCACATGCGGGCGCGGATTTACGCCATGCGAATGGCATTCACAGAGGTCATGGCCGATTTCGACGCCGCAATTACGGCACCCGCGCCGGGCGAAGCGCCGCTTGGTTTGGACAATACGGGGAGCCGCCTCCTCACCCTCGCCTGGACAACGCTCGGTGTGCCCGCAGTCAATGTGCCGGGCCTGGCCGGCGCCAACGGCTTACCGCTCGGCGTTCAATTAGTCGGCCGGGGTGGCGATGATGCAACCGTCCTTCGCGCCGCTTCCTGGCTCGGACAATTCTTGGCAGACGCCTGAATGTGTTATCTCGCCAATACACAGTCATCAAATTTGGCGAAGGAGTTGACGCTGTTCGATGGATAGGTTCACACTCGCCCATGCTTCCGGCACGGATTGGAAAACGATCACCGAGCAGTGCATTGCGGAATTGAGCGGCTTGGAAAATCGCCCTGGATTTGAAAATCTGGGCCTAATTTACATGACCGACAGTTTGTCCGGTGATGCGAAAAACATTCTTGCTCTGTTGCGCAAGAAGACGGCCATCGCCGATTGGGTCGGCAGCGTCGGCATGGGCATATGCGCGACCGGCCATGAATATTTTAACCAACCTGCATTGGCCGTGCTGGTGGCCGAATTGCCGCAAGATGGGTTTCGCTTGCTGGACTCGCTGAACCGCCCGGATACCTTGCCGCCCGCGATTGCCAGTTGGGCTAAATCCCGGCAAAGCAGATTTGCGGTCGTACATGGCGACCCACGCAATAGCGAAATTCCCGAGATCATCGCGGGGCTTGCTGACCAATTGAACGGATTTCTTGTCGGCGGACTGACGTCTTCCCGTGGCGAGCTTTCACAGATCTCCGGTAATGTGTGCGACGGTGGGGTATCGGGCGTCTTGCTGGCTGAAGATGTTCCCATCGTCACCGCCCTCAGCCAAAGTTGCATGCCGATCGCGCCCCGCCATCAGATAACGGCATGCGAAGAAAATGTCCTCATCGAACTGGACGGTCGCCCTGCACTCGAAGTTTTCAAGGAGGATGTCGGCGACCTCCTGTCGCGCGACCTGCAGCGCGTCGCGGGATATATTTTTGCTGCCCTGCCCATCGCAAATTCCGATACTGGCGACTATCTGGTTCGAAATCTTACGGGAATCGACGTTGAGCGGCAGCTCGTGGCCATCGGCGAAATCGTCGAAACCGGACAATCGGTGCAATTTTGCCGCCGCGACGCGCAAGCGGCTGAGGCCGATCTCGTGCGCATGCTGTCCGATTTAAAGAAACGGACGGCAACGACACCGAAGGGCGGTATTTATTTTTCCTGCTTGGCGCGCGGTCCCAATATGTTCGGCAACGCGTCGCAAGAACTAAAAATAATCGAGCGCGAGTTGGGTGACGTGCCCTTGGTGGGTTTTTTCTGCAATGGCGAAATATCTCACGGACGCCTTTACACCTATACCGGCGTGCTGACCCTGTTTACCTAGCCCCATGCCACGATGAAGTCATTCCTCAGGGAATCTCCTCTCGAAGCGTGTATCCCACGGTCGGATTTGCGCCCAGCGTTGGCATACCGGGATTTTCGCATACGGTAGAACTGAATCTGGGACCGTACCGCATACCGTACCTAGCGGAGAGACCTTTTGCAGAGCGCCATTACGGTCTGGCCAGAAAAATAGCGGCCCGATATGTCGAACGATTATTGGCCCTGATAACTGACTTCGACACATCTTGAACGACGCTAAAAACTCCCCACATTCTACTCAGGCAGTCGCCATGATGGGGCTGCTTTTAACAGGCGGGGCCAATATGGCTCGTCCAAAGCGCCATAGTGGCCCGCCAAGATATTGCTCAATGGAGGATATCCAATGCGTTCAGCTTATGACCTCTCTCCCCTGTTTCGCACAGCCGTCGGCTTTGACCGCGTCACCCGTATGCTCAACAATTCGGCTCAATATGCCGATAGCGACATTTCCTATCCGCCCTACAATATAGAGCAAAGCGGCGAGGATGATTACCGAGTCACCATGGCTGTCGCCGGATTCAGGGCAGATGACGTCGATGTCGTCGTGCACGAAAATACCTTGTCCGTGACCGGACGGGCTCACAAACAAGCGGAAAATGATAACAAGGGTTTGCTTTACCAGGGTATCGCCAAACGCGCCTTTGAGCGGCGCTTCCAGTTGGCGGACTATATCAAAGTGGTAAATGCGGGCCTTGAGGATGGGTTGCTCACCATCGTTCTCGCGCGCGAGGTGCCGGAAGAGAAAAAGCCGCGCAAAATTGAAATTGGCAGCGCGGCGCAGCTGGAAACTAAGGCGGCCTAACGCGCCGCCGAGTGGATCACTTCGGGCCGGCTCTCTCCCTAGAGAGCCGGTCCATCCATTCTAAAACGGCTTACGAAAAAGCCTTGAAGGTAATGATGGTAAACGTGTCACGGACGCCCTCAAGGGTCTGAATTTTTTCCGTAACGAAATGGCCGATGTCCTGATCCTCACCAAGATAGGACTTGATGAGCAGATCATATTGTCCCGATGTCGAGTAAATTTCCGAGATTTGTTCGATCGATTCGATGGCGAGGTCGGCGACCTCATAGGCCCGACCTAATTCACACTTCACCATCACGAAGATAGCTTTCAACCCCTACCTCCAGGCTTTGGCTTGGACGGCTCACGTAAGAAGTCGGGGAAATGATCCCCCATCCCGATCACTTTGTCATCATCTCCGCTTTCCGCACGGCCGTATCCTCCGGCACGCTGCTCAGTACCTCTCGGGCGCCGGCGCCTTGCATCATTGTCCGAGGCAATAGGTTCTGGCTTTTCCGTCGAACCTTTGTCCTCTATTCCGGTGCGTCCTCCTGTTCGGCGGCCCCGTGTCCTGTTTCGGCTTTCCGTCGCCTTGCGCGCGATCTTTTCGGCCGCCGGCAGAGTTTCCTTTGGGGTCGCAACTGGGGTCTCAACTAAGGTTTCAACTGAGGTCTCAACTGAAGTCTCAACTGAAGTCTCAATCGGAATCTCAACGGCGGTCTCAACCGCGGCCAAGGCTGGCGCCTGAGTGCCGATAGCGTTTAGCGGGAGAATAGGAATATTAACTCGGATAAGCTTGAAGATGGCATCTACATATTTGGCGTCTTCCGAGGTCACCAAAGTAATGGCCCTGCCTTCGCGACCGGCGCGCCCGGTTCGGCCAATTCTATGTACATAGGATTCGGCATTGTTCGGGACATCAAAATTAAAGACGTGTGAAACACCCTGTATGTCGAGCCCTCGCCCAGCGACATCGCTACAGATCAACAGCTTGATGTCTCCCTTCTTATAGGCGGCAAGCGTTTCCGTGCGGCGATGCTGCGCCATGTCACCATGTAATTCTTCCGCTTCAAACCCGTGCCGACGCAGAGAATTTCGCAAGACAGTTATATCTTTCTTGCGATTGCAAAAGACCAACGCGCTCTGCACGTCTTCAAGCGCCATCACTTGGCGCAGTGCCGCGCGCTTGTCTTTCGGGAGTTTGGGCACCGATATCATGGTGTGAGTAACGCCTTTAGCGATTGAAGCCGGAGGAGCTACGGTAACTTCTTTCGGGTTGATCAGAAATGCTTCGGCCAAAGCGCGAATTTCGGCGCCAAGTGTCGCGGAAAATAAGAGTGTCTGGCGAATACGTGGCAACATTTCCACTATGCGCGTGACGTCGGGAATAAATCCCATGTCGAGCATGCGATCGGCCTCGTCGATAACCAATATCTTGATGCCGCCGAGCATCACCTTGCCGCGGTCAGCCATATCGATCAAGCGGCCCGGCGTGGCGATGATCACATCCGGGTGCTTTGACAAAGTTCGTTCCTGGTCCGGCATGGATTCGCCGCCTATCAGAACTGCTTGGCTGAGTTTGTGAAACTTGTTGTAGGTGGTGAAATTTTCAGAAATTTGCTGCGCCAATTCCCGGGTCGGTGAGATGATCAGGGCCCGAGGCATGCGCGCCCGCGCAATGCCTTGCGCCAGGATATCGATGATGGGCAAGGAAAAAGCGGCAGTTTTTCCCGTCCCGGTTTGCGCGCAGCCCAATAAATCCCGCCCCATAAGGACCAACGGAATCGATTTTTCCTGAATCGGAGACGGATTTTCGTAGCCAGCATCCGCGACCGCCTTCAGCAGTTCCGGACTCAGGCCCAAATCGGCAAAACTGATTGGTTGTTCTGTCACCGTTGCTCAACGCTCCGACCGTCTCGGCCTAAAATTAAGCGCAATTTACCCGCCTTGCCTTGCCTTGCAATGCAATAGACCGACAAATATTCGGATCGATTATTTGGGAGAATGCTTGAAAAAGCATTGGATTTCGTTCGCAGCGTCTTTGAACTCACTTGCAAGGCCCAGCCAAAATGCGGGGCGGCAAGCATTACCGCATATCACCCTTAAAAGCCAACCCGTTCTCGCTTTATCACCTTGCCAATGAAGATAGCATTGGTCGCCGGGTCAAATATCGAGGTCGGAAACAAAACCTGCATGTTCGCGGATAAATGCAAAACGGGTCTCGGGTTTTCGTCCCATCAGTTCCTCGACGCGGCGCGCGGTGTTCTTTTCCTCGCCGTTCGGAATAGACACCTTCAACAAAGTTCGCCGTGTGCGGTCCATTGTGGTTTCACGAAGCTGCGCCGCTGGCATCTCACCCAATCCCTTGAAGCGGCTGATCTCGACCTTCCCGCGTCCACTGAATTCATCCTGCAACAATTCATCCCGGTGTTGGTCGTCGCGGGCGTAAGCCGTCTTGTTGCCTTGAGACAGGCGATAGAGCGGTGGCTGCGCGAGGAAAAGATGTCCGTTGGTGATCAGTTCGTGCATTTCACGATAAAAATAGGTCATCAAGAGTGAGGCGATATGCGCGCCATCGACATCGGCATCGGTCATGATGACGACGCGTTCATAGCGCAATGCTTTTTCGTCGTATCGCGCGCGTGTGCCACAGCCAAGCGCCTGGACGATATCGTTCAATTCCTGATTGGCGTTCAGTTTGTCGCTACTGGCGCTGGCAACATTGAGGATCTTACCGCGCAACGGCAGGATTGCTTGGGTTTTCCGATCGCGCGCTTGTTTGGCAGAACCTCCGGCGGAATCGCCCTCAACAAGAAATATTTCCGTCCCCTCTGCCGTTTTGTCGCTGCAATCGGCAAGTTTTCCCGGAAGCCTCGCCTTACGTGTTGCCGTTTTGCGTTTGACCTCCTTTTCCTTTCGCCGGCGCAAGCGCTCTTCCGCCCGCTCCAACGCATATGCCAAAAGCAAATTGGCCGCGGCCGGATCAGCCGACAACCAGTGGTCAAAATGATCACGCATGGCTACTTCAACTAAGCGGCTGGCCTCCGCGTTTGTCAGTTTGTCTTTGGTTTGCCCCTGAAATTGTGGGTCTTTCAAAAATACTGAAAGCACGATGCAGGCCGCGCCCGTCACATCCTCAGCACTCAATTGTTGGGCGCGTCGATTTGCTGTCAATTCGCCGTAAGCCTTCAGCCCGCGCAGCAAGCCCGAGCGCAGGCCGGCCTCATGCGTGCCACCACCGGGAGTAGCGACTGTGTTGCAATGTGAAGAAAAAAATCCGTCTTCGTCCTCAGGCCACGCAATCGCCCATTCGACCCGCCCGGAATCGCCGTTGAGTTTGGCTTCGCCAAAAAATGGCCGCTGAGTTGCGGTCGTTCGTTTACCGAGTTCCGCAGCCAGAAAATCGCTCAAGCCATGTGGAAAATGCAGAACGTCTTTTTCTGGTACATCGGATTTAGGCTCACGCAATTCTGGCGCACAGGACCAGCGAATTTCTACGCCACGGAACAAATAGGCTTTGCCGCGCGCCATGCGATAAACCGTGGCCGGCCGAAATCCGATATCGCTGCCGAATATCTCTGGGTCCGGATGGAAGGTGATCGATGTTCCGCGGCGGTTGCTGACCTCTCCTTTATGCGTCAGCTTGTCCTTCGCTACCCCCCGTGAATAGGTTTGGCGCCAGAGATTTTTGTCGCGCGCCACCTCAACGATGAGGTCATCTGAGAGGGCATTCACGACCGACAGGCCGACGCCATGCAACCCGCCGGAGGTCGCATATACCTTGCCGCCGAACTTCCCGCCCGAATGCAGCGTCGTCAAAATGACTTCCAGAGCCGACTTATTTTTGAATTTCGGATGCGGGTCCACCGGGATGCCCCGGCCGTTGTCACTTACGCAGGCCGTGCCATCCGCATTCAGCGCCAATTCGATCCATGTGGCGTGACCGGCGATCGCCTCATCCATGGAATTATCAAGCACTTCCGCGAGCAAGTGATGCAGCGCGTGCAAGTCCGTACCACCGACATACATGCCCGGGCGCCGGCGCACCGGTTCCAAACCTTCGAGAACTTCAATATCGTTGGCAGTGTAATCGCCGTTTACATTGTCCTTGGAGACCGTTATCTTGGGCTGCTTGCGCGACCGGCGTGGAGACGGTTGTTCGCCATTTTTGGAAGATTTGTCTTTTGTATCGACGGTCATATCCGTCGCCTCGCTTGTCGCGTAATCAAATAGATCCAATGCCTTGGCCATGCGCGCACCCTTACAAACCTATTCATGTATAGGGTATGCGTGGCTCATTTGACAACGAGATATAGTGCCCAAATGGTAAATTTTCGATCAATTGCATTATTTGCGGGGCTGACGTTTTTGGCCGCGATTTCGGCATCGTCATGGCTCATCGCGGCAAATGCCAGTCGCGCCGAAGAGATTTGGTATCCCGTACCACGCCCACAAATAGTCGGGAACAAAGCTGCGCTTCGAGTGGTTTACGCCAACAATCCTCGCTTTTCGAACATGTCAGATACACAGCTCGATATTCTTCTCGCTGCAGCGCGGCAGGTTACGCTGGATCATTTCGGAATTGAATTAATGTTCGACCAACCGAAAAAAATTAGCATTTCAGAACTGTTCGCCCTGCGCCCGAACTTCGCTGACGATGACGTTCTGGAATGGATATTTGATTTCAAAGGCGACGGTGGAAAACGCGAGCAACTTGTGGCGGATCTGCTTGAAAGACTGCAAATCAACGATAGCCAATTAGAAGAAATATTTGCCTTTGCCGCGCCCCATTTGGCTAAGGCACCGCGAAGCTTGACCGCCGAGGGTTTTGCCGAAGCATTGACCGAAACGCTGCTGAGTCGGCTCAATGTCTGGCGCATCTTGCCGGCGATTGATCGGCAAGCCGTGATAAACGATTCGGTCTATAACGAGTGGACATATTGGGATACGCTGGCGCATGGCGCCCTGCCCTACGATATCGTCATCACCAACCAATTGGTGGCGAGTGCCGAATATTACGGCATGGATGTGCATTCCGCGCTGCGCGGCGGAATCACAGTCGGCACGACCAGCTACAGCCGGGACGGCCCTTTTCACACATACGCCTTCCTCAGCACATTTCCGTTTACCAATGATTATGTTCCGATTGTCCAGTTACGCGGCGGTGCGCGCTACGATGAGGAGCATGCCGCGCGACTGGCCGGCGCCTATTTGGCACATGAAATCGGCCATCTTCTCCTCCACCTCGGCCATCCCTTCAATCAATCTGCGTGCGTTATGAATCCGGCACAGCTCCTCGACTTCCAGACTTGGTACGACAATTTGGATGCAGGTCGCTGCGCGCTCGGTTCATCCGCGGAAATGGTGCCGGGCGCCGCAAAGCTCTCTTACAACGCGTCCTGGGTTCTGCAATAAACTAAAATTGACAGGCAGGCTCCGGCGCGGTCCCCTACACTGGGTGGGAGCAGCGCGTAGGGAGTAACGCATCATGGACAGCGAACAACTACGCCAGACCGGCGAAGACTATTTGATCCGTAGTTCTCTGTTATCGGACGTCGTCGCAGCGGCGGACGGGCCGGTTTTTGTGCGCGCCCAAGACAGTCAGGTTTGGGACCGAGATGGGAAGTCCTATCTCGACTTCAATTCCGGTCAAATGTGCTCCTGGCTTGGGCACAACAATTCGCGTGTGACCGAGGCTGTGCAGCAAGGACTCACACAACTGACCCACGCGTCTTCAGTCTATTACAATGAACCGCAGGTGCGGCTGGCCAAAAAACTTGCGGAAACACTAGATGCGCCGCTCAGGCGCTCGTTATTCATTCAATCTGGCGCCGATTCTAACGAAGCCGCAATCCTGTTTGCGCGCCGGGCTACCGGGAAGAGCGCAATCGCCGCACTGCATCTCAGCTTTCATGGCTACACCGATGTGTCGCGCGCCATGAGCTACATCGCGGCCGCGCCCAACCATGGACCGACGATACCCGATCTATATGCCATTCCCACACCTTATGCCTACCGTTCGCCGTTCGAAAGCGAGCGGGAGGATTGGTGGGTCCCGCTGCTTGATATTTCGTTCGACACTCTCGACCGGCAATGCGCTGGCAACCTGGCCGCCATCATCGTCGAGCCGGTGGTGAGCGCAGGCGGGGTTATTGAGCTGCCGAGCGGATATTTGCGCGCCCTGAAGGAGCGCCTTGAAGCGCGTGGCGCGTTGTTGATATTTGATGAAGCGCAAACTGGCCTGGGCAAACTCGGAGATATGTACGCTTATCAGCAATGCGGCGTCATGCCTGATATCATTACTCTCTCGAAGCATTTTGGTGGCGGGCTGGCAATCAGCGCCATGGTGACCACCGACGAAATAGAGCAAAAGGCGCTGGCAGGTGGCCTCTCGTTCGGCCATTCCCACTCCTCTGACCCGATTGGCTGCACGGCCGGCTTGGCCAGCCTTGAAGTTATCCTCGAAGAAGATGTCGCTGCCCGAGCCGCAGCCATCGGCACCTATTGGCAGGCACGCATGCGCGATTTGCAACAACGTTATGAGTTGATCGGCGACGTACGCGGGCGCGGCTGCCTCCAAGGTATTGAGCTTGTCCGCGACCGCGCCACAAAGGAGCCGGCGGCTGACGAAGCCAACGAAATTTTCCGCCTCTGTATCCAGCAGGGCCTACTATTTTCGGTGCGCGGCGCCCATGGCAACGTCGTGCGCTTCGTGCCGCCTGTGACGACAAGCGAAAGCCAGATTGACCAAGCAACCGATATCCTTGAAAGCGCCATGAGACAGGTCGTTTGAAATGCCACTCAAGGTCCAAGTTTTTTCCGATTACGTCTGCCCGTATTGCTTCCTTGCGGAAGGCCCGCTCAATGAAGCCGTGGCGGAGCTTGAGGGCGCAGTCGAAGTCGAGTGGATGCCATTTGAATTGCGCCCCTATCCCACGCCGACGTTGGAACCCGAGGGCGATTACCTGCAAAGCGGCTGGCGTCAATCGATTTACCCTATGGCAGAGCGCATGGGCGTCCGTATCGTGCTGCCGCGCGTGTCACCCCAGCCCTACACGCGGCTTGCCTTCGAAGGCGCGCTCGAGGCGCGCGATCAAGGCAAAGCCGCTGCTTATAATCACCGTATGTTCACTGCCTTTTTTCAAGACGAACTGGATATCGGAAACGTCGACGTGCTGAGCGATTGCGCGGCGGAAATTGGCTTGGACAGGGAGATCTTCCGTGTCGCGCTGGACAACCGCTTGCACAGCCAGGAATGCGAACAACAACTAAGTCTCGGCCGTGACAGACTGCAAATAAATTCGGTGCCAACCTTTGTGATCGACAACCGCCTCGGCATTCCCGGCCTAGTTCCGAAAGACTCTTTGGTATCAGTTTTTCGTGAACAATTGGCTGCGGTGGCTGAGTAAGTTAATGCGCCCATCGTTCGACCCGGCGACGGCTGAGACTTGCATCCGATGCTGAAGGTTCTCTCCCGTTCTCCGTCTCCCTACGTGCTGGTCGTTTGCGGCGCGCTGATTCTTCTGCTCGCAATGGGCATGCGGAATTCGTTCGGCCTGTTCCTCCAGCCGATGAGCCTGGACCTACAGTTGCCCCGCGAAGTTTTTTCGCTCGCCATCGCCATTCAGATGATCGTCTGGGGTATCAGCCAACCGATATTCGGTGGGTTGGCGGATCGCTACGGCGCCGGGCGAATCGCAGTGCTCGGCGGCTTGTTTTATGCCGGCGGCCTGCTGCTGATGGCCAATGCGACGGGGCCGTTGGGCCTGCATGGTGGCGCCGGCGTGCTGGTCGGACTGGGCGTCAGCGCGGCGGGGTTTGCGGTGGTTCTCGGCCCCGTAGGGCGCGCGTTTCCGCCGGAAAAACGCAGCATGGCGCTGGGCATTGCAAGCGCCGGCGGATCCTCCGGTCAATTATTCATGGCGCCCATCGGCGCCGCTTTGCTTGATAGTCTGGGATGGGCTTCGGCGCTTTTGATCATGGCCGTTATCGCCGCCCTGATCATTCCTCTGGCGCTTGGCGTCAAAGGGAAGAGCACAACCGATACCGTTTCGGCCGACAGCCTGCGCGAGGCCTTGAAGGAGGCGTCCCGGCATTCAGGTTATTGGTTGTTGTGCGGCGGCTTTTTTGTCTGCGGATTTCATGTCGCTTTTATCGCGACACATTTGCCACCTTTCCTATCCGATCATAACTTGCCGCCGATGCTCGCCGCGACGGCCATCGCGATGATCGGATTTTTTAATATACTTGGCACCATCGCGTCCGGTTGGCTCGGCGGAAAATTCCGCCAAAAGCATGTGCTCAGTTACTATTATTTGGCGCGGGCAATTATTATCGCCGGCTTTCTCGTCTTTCCCGTCACGCAAACTTCAGTGTTGATCTTTGCCGGGGCGATTGGCTTCCTGTGGTTGGGCACGGTGCCACTGACAAGCGGCCTTGTGGCGCAGGTTTTTGGTCCGCGTTATCTCGGCGCGCTTTTTGGCATAGTATTTTTCAGCCACCAGATTGGCGGCTTCCTGGGTGCCTGGCTCGGCGGCTACATGTTCGACTTAACGGGCTCTTACGACCAAGTATGGCTCGTCGCTGTGGGTCTCGGTGTGCTGGCAGCGATACTGCATTGGCCTATCGCCGACAGCCCCATCCTTCGCCAAACGCGAACAGCCGAAAATGTCTAACAACACCGCGCGGCATCAACAGTAGGGAAATCGCCACATGCATACATTCCACAACCCGAAGCAGATCGCCGGTCCGTTCGGTCACTATGAGCATGGTGTCGAAACGGCGCTGCCAGGGCGGCTCCTGCATGTGTCGGGGCAGATCGGCATCGCAGCCGATGGCTCTGTGCCCGACGGCATTGCGGCACAAGCCGAATTAGTCTGGCAAAATATCTGTGCCGTATTGGCCGAGGCCGGTATGACGCCGCAAGATATCGTTAAGACGAACAGCTATATCCTGGATCGGGAATACGTTCCGATTTTGGCGAAAATGCGGAAGAAATTTCTCGGCGAAAACCATCGCGGCGCCTCAACCACTCTTGTGGTATCGGGCTTGGTGCTGCCGGGTTGGCTGGTCGAAATTGACGCAGTTGCCGTGGCGCCGATCTGAAGTCGCAACGTAAAGACGGGCGAAATTTTCCGGCGCGAACCTGCAACGGGCTTGCTCTGCTTTCTGAGAAAGCATTGGTCCAGCCTTCCGGGAAGGCATTGATTTCTCCCGTCGTCGCGTGCACAACCGTTCGATAAGATTTTAATCATGCACACCATGATGCGGTCCGATGGGTTCTGTTCTCCTTCTAGGTTTCGTGATCGGACTGCGCCACGCTATTGAGGCGGATCATGTCGCCGCCATCGCTTCCCTGACATCCCGTTCCAAGAGCTTATCAGCGGCAGCGAGACTTGCCGCCGCCTGGGGCCTCGGACATACGCTGATGTTGTTCGCTGTGGGCTCCGTGGTGATTTCACTAGACAGCGTTATGTCGGTAGAGGTCGCCCAATACCTCGAACTGGCTGTCGGCGTGATGCTTGTGTGGCTCGGCTATGACGTCCTCAATCGACTGATCCGGGAGCGCATTCATTTTCACGCCCATCGTCATGACAGCGATGTGACGCATTTTCATGCCCACTCACATGCCGGCGAAGGCGCGCACCGCCGCTCGCAGCACGATCATCCCCACGCCGGGATGCGCTCGCGCGCCTTTGTCGTCGGTCTCATGCACGGCATGGCCGGCTCGGCGGCGCTTATCCTTCTCACCCTTGGCCAGCTCGATTCGCTGTGGCCGGCCTTTCTTTATATCGGACTGTTTGCCGTCGGCACGATGTTGGGCATGGTGCTGCTCTCCGTCGCGATCTCGCTGCCGTTACAGAAATTGGCCGGGTCGCTCACTTGGGCGCACAACGCCCTGAACGCCGTGACCGGCACCGCCACGATCGGCTTTGGAATTTGGCTGATCTACGACATCGGTTTCACAAGTGGACTGATTAGGCTCTAGGAACAATGTCCTAGAGCAGCGTCCGCCCGCGCGTCACCAAACGCAAAAAAGCGTGACATCGGATTTTCAGTAACCAACGCTTTAAGTTTAGGTGGAGAGAGCCTTCACCAATTCACGCAGCCGCTGGCGCAGCAGTGGATTCTGGATGCGGTAATAGGCGCGTACCAGTTTTAACGTCTCCTGATCGGCCATTGGATCGCCTTCAAAGGGCGCGGGCGTCACATCGGACAGTCCGGGAGTCCGGCGCCCGGAAATATCGGCCGGCAAATTGTCGAAGAAATATGGAATGGGAACGCCGAGCACTTCGGCTATTTGGTAGAGCCGGCTCGAGGAGATGCGGTTCATGCCGCGCTCGTATTTCTGTACCTGCTGGAACGTCGTACTGATCGCTTCTCCGAGTTTTGATTGGCTGAGGCCCATCAGAGTACGGCGCGCGCGGACTCGCTTTCCCACATGAATGTCTATTGGATTTGGTTCATTTGCCATGGCCAACAAATACAATAAACAACAGGGCTAGTGAAGTCGTTCCGAATATACAATTTTGACGTGCAAGTTGGCGATAGAGACCTACCGGACGTGTAGATAATTTTCGCACGGTCATACCCGGGCGTATGCGGTAGTCCCTTCGTTGGCAGACGCTTCGCAATTGCCTGTTCAAGAAACCCCACCAGCGCGGAAGCAGTTCCGCTCGTTCACAGCCAGCGCTATACTCCCGATCGCAGCGTGCGACCAATATCGCGCCACAGGAGGGCCAAATCGTGAAGCACAGAATCGTATCATCGGATGAGTGGCTGGCAGCGCGCAAGGCCCATTTGGAGCGCGAGAAAGAACTCACGCATCTACGAGATCGCATCAGTGCGGAGCGACGTCAGCTGCCTTGCCACGAAGTCGACAAGACCTACGTTTTCAATGGTCCAGAAGGCGAGGAGGCGCTTGGCGAACTATTCGCCGGCCGCAGCCAGTTGATCATTTATCATTTCATGTTCGGTCCCGGTTGGGCTCAGGGGTGCCCGAGTTGTTCGTTTCTGTGTGATCATATCGACGGCAGCGTCGTGCATTTGGCGAACCGGGATGTGACCTTGCTTGCCGCCTCGCGGGCGCCGCTTGCCGAGATCGACGCGTTCAGGGCGCGCATGGGCTGGTCTTTCAAATGGGTGTCTTCCTTCGGCAGCGATTTCAATTACGATTATCAGGCCTCGTTTACCGAGGACGAATTGGCTGCGGGCGAGGTCTTCTACAATTTCCGGCCAAACAAATTTCCGAGCGAAGAAGCACCCGGCGCCAGCGTCTTCTTAAAAGATGAGTCCGGCGCGATCTACCACACCTATTCCTGCTACGGGCGCGGGCTCGACGCACTCATCGGCACGTATAATTTTCTGGACCTCGTGCCTGAGGGCCGGGGCGAAGCGGACTTGCCTTGGCCGATGGCATGGATACGCCATCACGACCGCTACGAAGACGTCTAGCCGGCTGGCCGGGGCAACACGGTTGGGCCCCCGCGACTCACTTCCGTGTCCTGCTCCTGACGTTTACGCCGTTAGCAATTAGCCACGTCAGGCGGGCGAGGCGATTTTTCCGCTTGATCGATCAATTTCGTCAACAAATTCACAAATGCAATGAACTCGATTGCGCACTCGGGATCATCTTCGATGAGCTTATGAGCGCGCGGATTTCTGGACGAAGATCTAGTCCGTCGATGGAATGCAAAGACCGACCAGTCTGCGTCTCCCCTGAATTCTAACGCTGTCCTTGGAAGGCGATTAATGCAGCATTTAGATTTGCTTTGGCCATTCTAACGCCGTCATGGCAAGCGGCGTATTTTTGGCGCTCTGACGCTCCCATTATCATTGCGACAAACCAGTGCTCGGGCACATCATATTTCTGGTGTTCCATTGTTTTCGAACCAAAAACCGCTACGAGTGTCGATTCAATCTTCAATTGCGACCCCCGAGCGCGGACTGCAGTCCTTGGCTGGGAAGACCGAAATTGATTTCATTCGACTCCTGTAACCGACGCTCAATTTTTGGGATTCCCGCGCGCGCCCCCTCCAAAATGAGATCGGCAAGCGACGGATTGTGCGGAACAGAAGTTGTCTACTTTGCCTTAGTCACGTCCCTGTATGACCATGAGCCAGAGAACATGGGCCCTGAGACGCCATGTTCGGAAAGTGAGGCCGACCTGCCCTTCTTCTGTTAGCCCTGGGTTAACTTAGAACTTCAATCGACTCTCGGGCGCCTATGTTCAGACTGCTAAATATTTGAAAAACTGGGGCGAGTGAGGGGACTTGAACCCCCGACCCCCTGAACCACAATCAGGTGCTCTAACCGGCTGAGCTACACCCGCCACAGGGGCTCTTTCGAGCGAACTTTGAATAGTACATGGCCTGAGGGGCGTCAAGGAGGGTCTCAGGGTTTGTTCCCTGAAGCGCCGGGCGGGCAAGCCTCGTCGGCTGGCGCTATAGCGCGCGATTAGCTAGGAATTCTCGAATTCTTGTCATCGCCTCAAGGATTTGTTCGGTGCTGGCGGCGTAGGAAAAGCGCAAATATCCCTCCCCGTATTGGCCAAAACTGGTGCCGGCAATGGTAGCAACTCCGGCCTCTTGCAGGAGACCGTCCTGTAATTCTCGCGCACTGATGCCGGTGCCCTCGATGTTGGGCATGGCGTAGAAGGCGCCTTGCGGCTCGACGCATCGGAACCCTTCGATCTGATTGAGCTCGCGGAGGATGATCTTGCGCCGTTCGTTGAAGGCAAGACGCATGGTTTCGACTGATTCTTGTGGGCCCGTCAACGCCTCGATGGCGGCGATTTGCGTCGGCGCATTGACGCAGGAATTGCTGTTTACGGCGAGGCGCGTTGCCTGCTCGGCAAGCTTGCCCGGCCACACGCCGTAGCCGATGCGCCAACCGGTCATGGCGTATGTTTTTGACCAGCCGTCCAGCAGGATCAGGCGATCACGGATCGAGGGGTAGCTGAGCAGGCTGACATGCTCGTTGCCGTCATAGAGCAGCCGCGAATAAATCTCGTCGCTCATGATGGCGACATCGGGGTGCGCCTCCAACCCTTCGACCAGACGGTCGAATTCCGCTCTTGGCGTGACGCCGCCTGTTGGGTTGGCTGGGCTGTTGAGCATGATGAGGCGCGTGCGCGGTGTTATCTTCGACAACACCTCTTCGGCGCTGAAGGAAAAACCGGTCTTCTCGTAAAGCGGTATCGGCACGGCGGTGGCGCCGGAAAATTCGATGGCCGATTGATATATGGGGAAGCCCGGATTGGGATAGAGTATCTCCGCCCCTTCTTCACCGAACATGAGTGCAGCGAAAAACATGGTGACCTTGCCGCCCGGGACCACGACGACGCTGGCGGGATCAATTTCCGCGCCCCGGTATTTGGCGATATCCGCCGCTACCGCTTCTCGTAGCGGCTGGATACCGTTCGCCGGAGTATAGCCGTGATGTCCGTCGGTGAGGGCTTTCCGCGCCGCTTCGACGATGTTCTCCGGCGTTTGAAAATCCGGTTGGCCGATACCGAGATTGATGATGGAACGCCCTTCAGCTTCAAGTGCTTTGGCGCGCGCCAGCACTTCGAAGGCAGTCTCGGTGCCAAGCCGCGCCATACGGTCCGCGATTTTCATTACTATGGTCCCAAATGGTAGAGAAAACGGCCCGCACTATGCCAGCTAATTTCGGCCGCTCATAGACTTAGCCTGTGGTTTGCCGGCCGTGCCAAAATCGACTGGCGCGGAAGTGCAAATTACAGCGTCACTCGCCTGCCTATATTTTGGGCAGCGCGCATTAATAAGCTGCAATATCACCAGGCGGAATCACTCTTACTCTTATAATCAATTATAAATAAACAGTATTTTGATTCCGCTAGTTTGGCACGCGTTATGCAATATAGGAGCTGCGTGGCCCTACTCCACGCTGCAAAAATTGAAGCCAGAAAGGGTCGGCATGAAAAAGATTGAAGCCATCATCAAGCCGTTCAAGCTCGACGAGGTGAAGGACGCATTGCACGAAATTGGACTGCAAGGTATCACCGTGACCGAAGCTAAGGGATTTGGCCGCCAGCGCGGCCACACCGAACTCTACCGCGGCGCCGAGTATGTGGTGGATTTCCTGCCCAAAGTGAAGATCGAGATTATTCTCGAGGAAACCCAGGTCGAGCGCGCTGTCGAGGCCATCCAGCAAGCCGCGCGGACGGGCCGCATCGGCGACGGCAAGATATTCATCACGTCGGTGGAGGAAGTCATCAGAATCCGCACCGGCGAACGCGGCCCCGAAGCAATCTAACCCTTTCACCCGTTGTGGCAGAACCAACCTAACAGAGGATAATTTTCATGAGCGATGCTCAAACGGTTCTAAAAATCATCAAGGAACAGGACATTCAGTTTGTCGACTTCCGCTTCACCGATCCGCGCGGCAAGTGGCACCACACGGCGCAAGCCCTTCGCACAATCAACGAAGCCATATTTAGCGACGGCATTATGTTCGACGGCTCGTCCATCGACGGCTGGAAGGAAATTCATGAATCGGACATGATCCTTATGCCCGATGCCGCCTCCGCCGTGGTCGACCCGTTCACCGCACAGCCGACATTGATCGTGACCTGCGATGTGATCGAACCCTCGACCGGCCAGCCTTACGGGCGCTGCCCGCGCGGCGTGGCGCGGCGCGCCGAAGCCTATCTGTCCTATTCCGGTATCGGCGACACTGCTTATTTCGGACCGGAGCCCGAGTTTTTCGTGTTCGACGATGTGCGCTACGAGACTTCGATGCATCAGATGTATTATCTGCTCGATCAGGAAGAGGGTCCCTACAATTCGGGGCGCGAATATGAGGGCGGCAACACGGGCCATCGACCCGGCGTCAAGGGTGGCTATTTTCCTGTTCCGCCAATCGATTCCATGTCGGACATGCGGGCCGAAATGTTGACCCATATGGGCGGCATGGGAATCAAAGTGGAAAAGCACCACCATGAGGTCGCGCCGAGCCAGAACGAACTCGGCTTCGAATTCGACACCATGTTGCACACCGCCGATTGCGTGCAGATCTATAAGTATGTCGTGCATCAAACGGCGCATTCATACGGCAAGACCGCGACGTTCATGCCAAAGCCGGTGGTCGATGATAATGGCTCCGGTATGCATGTCCATCAGTCGATTTGGAGAGACGGCAAGCCGCTCTTCGCCGGCAACGGCTATGCCGATCTATCCGAGAGCGCGCTCTACTATATAGGTGGCATCATCAAGCACGCCCGCTCCCTCAACGCCTTCACCAACGCCTCGACCAACAGTTACAAGCGTCTGGTGCCGGGCTATGAGGCGCCAGTTCTGCTGGCCTATTCTGCGCGCAACCGATCGGCGTCCTGCCGCATCCCCTACGCGGCGTCGCCAAACGGCAAACGTGTCGAAGTGCGGTTCCCCGACGCCACGGCCAATCCCTATCTCGCTTTTGCCGCTATGCTCATGGCGGGAATTGACGGCATCGAGAACAAGATTCATCCCGGCGACGCGATGGATAAAAACCTCTACGACCTGCCGCCAGAGGAGCTCAAGGGTGTCGCCACCGTTTGTGGAAGCCTGCGCCAGGCGCTCGAATCGCTCGACGACGACCGGGCATTCCTCAAAAAGGGTGAAGTGTTCTCGGACGATTTAATTGACGGCTATATTGCGCTCAAATCCGAAGAGGTTCTGGCCTTCGAAATGACGCCCCATCCGATTGAGTACAAGATGTACTATAGCGTCTGATCTGAACCACCGGGCGGCAACATCTTCTGTGCATTCAGCGCCCGCCCAAGCAGGCGGTGCGCTGAATTGCCGGATTCCAGGAGCAAGATTTTGTAAGAACATCATGGGGGGACGACTGCGTTCGGGTACGCTAAACGGCGAAAGACATCAACGAATATGCTTTGGACGGACTAACCCGAACTAACCCACGGTAAAACTTTCGCCGCAGCCACAGGTCGATGTGACGTTGGGATTATTGAAGACAAAACCCGCCGAGAGTTTCTCTTCTTTGTAATCAAGTTCCGTACCGATCAAAAACATGATCGCTGCCGGATCAATCATTACTTTCACGTCGTCCGCATCAATCACTTCGTCAAGGGCGCCAACTTCAGTAGCGTAATCCATGCTGTAGGTCATGCCCGAACAGCCGGCATTGCGCACGCCGATACGCACGCCGATCGCCGGCGGCTCCTCATCACGCAATTGCATAATGTGGCGGACCCGCGACTTGGCGGACTCCGTTAACGTCAAAATTTGATTCGCCACCAATTTATCTCCTATTCCCGGCATTTAGTTTCATATGAAACCAAGCTCAAGCTGCGCCGCCTCGGACATCCGGTCCTGTGTCCATGGCGGGTCCCAAACAAGCTCTACTGCCACATCGCCCACGCCTTCTACAAAACTGTGCACCGCATGCTGCACCATGCCCGGCATTTGCCCGGCGACAGGGCAGCCCGGCGAAGTCAACGTCATTTGGATGGAAACATCTTTTGTTTCCGATACTGCAACACCGTAAATTAATCCCATCTCATATATGTCGACTGGTATTTCCGGGTCGTAGACTTTCTTGAGCGCCGCTGTGATTTGCTCTTCAAAGGTTCCCGCATTGGCGATGGATTCCAATTCCTCCGCGTTGGCCTGCGGCGTTTCCATCACAAGCTCCGGCGGTTCATATTGAGGCCTGCTATCGTGCGTCGGCGCATGCGTCTCATCATTGCCATCCGGAGACCATGCCTGGTATGTGCTCGATTTGTCTTCAGGCTCGGCGACGACCACAGTCGCCGCGGGCTCTTCCCGTTTCTTGCGCTTGAATAATCCCATCATTCCGTGCTGACCTTTTCGCTACCGCTTTGCAACGCGTCTTTCATCGTGTGCCAGGCGAGGGTTGCGCATTTGACCCGCATGGGGAATTCACGCACCCCAGAAAGCACCATAAGTTTCTCAAATTCGTCACCGTCAAAGCCGCTTTCACAGACCGCCTCGTCTTCTGTCAGGAGATGATGGAAGCGCTCGAATATGGCGCGTACTTCATCAAGCCGCTTGCCCCTGAGAATTTCTGTCATCATGGATGCGGAGGCGATCGAAATAGCGCAGCCGCGGCCTTCAAATCCGGCCTCTTCAACAATTCCGTCATTCAGGCGCAGATAGATCGTGACCGTGTCGCCGCAGAGCGGATTATGGCCGTTCGATTCACATGTCACATGTTCCGGCTTGCCAAAATTGCGCGGCGTCTTACCGTGGTCGAGGATGACCTCTTGATAGAGTTCGCGTAGCGCCGACATCAGTCAAATATCTCCCTGACAGCGCCCAAGGCCCGAACCAGGGCATCGATATCGGCCTTGTCGTTATAAAGGCCGAACGACGCCCTTACCGTACCGGCGATGCCAAAATGGTCCATCACGGGTTGGGCGCAATGATGGCCGACCCGGACGGCAACTCCCTCACGGTCGAGAATGGTGCCGATGTCATGGGCGTGAACGCCGTCCAATTCGAACGAAACGATACCCGCCTTGTGGTCGGCAGTGCCGATGAGGCGAAGCGAGTTAATTTCTTGAAGCCGCTCGGTCGCGTATTCGAGTAAATCATTCTCATGCGCCGCGATCGCCTCCATACCGATGGCACTCACATAATCGATCGCCGCCGCGAGGCCATAAGCGCCTGCGATGTGGGGCGTTCCGGCTTCAAACCGGCCAGGAATATCGGCGAAATCGGTTTTCTCAAACGTGACGCGCCGAATCATATCGCCGCCGCCTTGATAGGGTGGCATTGCGGAAAGAATATCCGCTTTACCATACAGCACGCCGATGCCGCTCGGCCCGTACAGCTTATGTCCGGAGAATACCAAAAAATCGACATCCAACGCCTGGACGTCGACTGGCCCGTGTACGACGGATTGTGCGCCATCGAGCAACACCAGGGCGCCTTGGGCATGCGCCAAGCGGACAATTTCGTCGACCGGCGTAATCGTGCCGAGCGCGTTGGAGGTATGGGTGACGGCCACCAGGCGCGTGCGCGGGTTTAACAGTTTTTCGAATTCCTCGAGCAGAAAGTTGCCGCGCGCATCGATCGGCACGACTTTGATTTCGATGCCAACACGGTCGCGCAAAAGTTGCCAAGGCACGATGTTGGCGTGATGCTCCATCTGCGAGAGGATAATTTCATCGCCCGCCTTGAGCGAGGCGCCACCATAACTCGTTGCCACCAGATTGATGGCCTCGGTCGTGCTTTTGGTAAAGATAATTTCACGTTCGGACGCGGCATTGATGAAGCGTTGAACCTTGATCCTTGCACCTTCATAGGCCTCAGTCGCGCGCTGGCTCAGCCAATAAACGCCGCGATGGATATTGGCATATTCATGCCCATAACAATGGGCAACCGCATCGATGACGCATTGCGGCTTTTGCGCGCTCGCAGCGCTATCAAGGAATACCAGCGGTTTGTCGTAAACGCGCTCAGACAAAATAGGAAAATCAGCGCGCCAACGCGCTACATCGAAGGCTGAACTCTCAGGAACGGCGGCAACAGATTGCATCAACCCTCTCCCGCGGAAAGGCGCTGCGCAAGCCAGACAGAGACAGCTCCACGCAGCCAATCCCGCGCGGCATCGTCGGTTATAGACTGCAAATGTTCTTCCATGAACGCGGCGATCAGAAGGTTGCGCGCTGATGCTTCATCGATGCCGCGTGCGCGCAGATAAAATAATTGCTCGTCATCTAACTCACCGACCGTGGCACCATGGCTGCACTTCACATCGTCAGCGTAGATTTTCAATTCCGGCTTGGCGTCCATAATGGCATCGGGCGATAGCAATAAGGCCCGGCTGAGCTGATTGCCATCGCTCTTCTGCGCATCGCGATGGACGACCGTCTTGCCTTGGAATACACCGTGCGAGTGTTCGTCCAACACGCCCTTATAGGTTTGTCGGCTGGTGCCATTGGGCGCAACATGGTCAACCAGCAGGCGGTTGTCGACCTGCTGTTCGCCGGCCAGCAAGAAGCTGCCGCCGAGTTCGCATGATGCGCCTGAGCCTTTCAACGCAACCTCGATTTCATTGCGTACATATCGGCCGCCGGTCGCGACAATAAAATTCTCGTACGTCGCGCCCGCTGCAAGGCGTGCCTGGGTCAGAGAGGTTTGCCAGGCTCGTCTACTTTCTTCTTGGAGCTTGTAGTGGCGCACCTGAGCGGCTTCACCAAGGCGCATGGCCGTCACGGGATTTGACCAATATTCAAGATCGCCAAGCGACGCATGCTGCTCACCGAGGAGAAGCCGGCTACCCGCCCCGACAGCAATGGAAATATGTGGGTGATAGGCCACGGCGCCGACGTCGGGTGCCGCAACAAACAACAGTTCCAGCGCTAGTTCGGCATCGGGCTCGAGGAGGATGAGGCAACCATCTGCCATAAAGGCGGCATTTAGCGCAGCCAGGGCATGGCCGTTCAACGCCGGGACCGCATCATCCATTTGGGCCTTTAACAAATCACTCTCACCGGTCATCGCATCGGCCAAGCCAATTACGCGAACGCCGACGGGAAGGTTCTCCATCGCGGAAAGCGGGCCATCCAACATGCCGTTGATAAACACCAGGCGCCCTGCGGTGCTTTCTTTAGGAAACCGTTGCGCCACTTCGTCGCGGGCCGCCTCAACCGCTTTCCGGTCAGGTCCGGTAAAGTCGGTTTTCGCCAACGGCGAAAGGTTGGAATATTTCCAATCCTCGACCTTTTGACTGGGCAGGCCAAGTTCCGAAAAGCGCGCCATCGCCGCGTCGCGCCCGGAAGTTATCCAAGGCAGATCCCGGCCGGGCAGGTCCGCTCGAATCGACGCGAATTTAGCCGCGTAAGGCAGATCAATCGATCGGCCGGCGCGCGACGCCCTTGGTAAAACTGTGCCCATATTACGCCGCCGCCTCGGCCTTATCACCGACGCCGGTATAGCCTTTTTCCTCCAGCTCCAGCGCCAGCTCTTTGCCGCCGGAACGTACAATCTGCCCATCGGCCATGACATGTACATAATCTGGCACGACATATTCGAGCAATCGCTGATAATGTGTGATGACGATCATCGCGCGTTCTGGCGAGCGCAGTGAGTTGATACCGTCCGCCGCGACCCTCAGCGCATCAATATCAAGACCGGAATCGGTCTCGTCCAGAACGGCCAGATAGGGCTCCAGTAGGGCCATTTGTAAAACTTCGTTGCGCTTTTTCTCGCCGCCGGAAAACCCTACGTTTAGAGCGCGGCGCATCATCTCTTCACTGATGCCGAGCTCATCGCGCTTTGCGCGCATGATTTTGAGAAACTCCATGGCGTCATATTCTTTTTCGCCACGATGCTTGCGTATCGCGTTGACCGCCGTCTTGAGAAATGTGGCACTGCCGACGCCCGGGATCTCGACCGGATATTGGAAGGCCAAGAAGAGACCCTCGCGCGCTCGTATTTCCGGCTTGAGCGTGAGCAAATCCTGTCCCCGATAGCTCACGCTGCCGGCGGTGATGTCATACCCTTCCCGCCCGGCTAGCACATAAGAGAGCGTACTCTTGCCCGAGCCGTTCGGCCCCATGATGGCGTGCACCTCGCCGGCCGCAACCGAGAGGTCGAAGTTCTTCAGAATTTCCTTGCCCACAACCGAGACTGAAAGGCCTTTGATTTCCAACATATCTTCTTTCCCAATCGGCGCCGGCGCTCAGCCAACGCTCCCTTCCAAGCTAATGGCCACAAGCTTTTGCGCCTCGACAGCAAATTCCATCGGGAGTTCCTGCAACACCTCGCGGCAGAAGCCATTGACGATCAAGGCCACGGCCTCTTCCTCAGCGATGCCGCGTTGGCGGCAATAGAACAATTGGTCTTCACTGATTTTCGACGTCGTCGCCTCATGCTCGAGATGCGCCGAAGCATTGCGTGATTCAATGTAAGGCACCGTATGGGCACCACACTTCTCGCCGATCAAGAGCGAATCACACTGGGTGTGGTTGCGGGCGTTGTCTGCCTTGCCCTGAACGCGCACTAAACCGCGATAGGTTTGATCGGCACGGCCGGCCGATACGCCTTTCGAGACGATGCGGCTTTTGGTGTTCTTGCCGATATGGATCATTTTGGTACCGGTATCCGCCTGCTGGCAGTTGTTGGTAATGGCGATGGAATAGAACTCGCCCTGCGATCCGTCACCCAACAGCAAGCAACTGGGATATTTCCAGGTAATTGCGGAACCGGTTTCCACTTGTGTCCAAGAGATCTTGGAATTCCGCCCGCGGCAAGCGCCGCGCTTGGTGACGAAATTGAAAATTCCACCCTTACCGTTTTCATCGCCGGGATACCAGTTCTGCACGGTCGAATATTTTATTTCCGCGTCATCGAATGCGATCAACTCGACAACGGCGGCATGCAATTGGTTTTCGTCGCGCATCGGCGCCGTGCAGCCTTCGAGATAACTCACATAGGAGCCCTCGTCGGCGATTATCAATGTTCTTTCGAACTGGCCGGTATTGGCGGCATTGATGCGGAAATAGGTGCTCAACTCCATCGGGCAGCGCACGCCCTTGGGAATATAGACGAAAGAGCCATCGGTGAAGACGGCCGAATTGAGGGTGGCGAAGTAGTTATCGGCGTAAGGTACAACGGTGCCGAGATATTTTTGCACGAGTTCCGGATGCTCAGTCACCGCCTCTGAAAGCGAGCAGAAAATAATGCCAAGTTCGTATAGTTTGGATTTGAATGTCGTCGCCACCGATACGCTATCGAACACGGCATCGACGGCAACCCCAGCCAACATCTCTTGTTCCTGCAACGGAATGCCGAGCTTCGCGTAGGTTTCGAGAAGCTGAGGATCGACCTCATCCAGGCTCTGCGGTCGGTCTTCGTCGCGCAACGGAGCGGAATAATAGCTCGCGGCTTGATAATCGATTTCCGGATAGTCGAGATTTGCCCAGCCGGGTGTATCCTCGGCGGTTTCCAACCAGCGGCGATAGGCACGAAGTCGCCAATCCAGGAGCCATTCGGGCTCGCCTTTCTTGGCTGAAATAAAGCGAACGATTTCCTCGCTCAATCCGGGCGGCGCGGAATCGCTCTCAATATCGGTGACAAAACCATATTTGTAGCGCTCTTCGGTGAGCGCCTCCACGGCCCGTGCGGTTTCAATGTTAGCTGCCATAAGATTTGTGCCTAACCCGTCAAGATTGGTCGTTTAAGAACGGTACGGGTGCATCAGCGTCCTTGGTCGGGATCGCCATGCCTTCACCCGGAAATGACCCGGCGATGTCCGCCAGTTTTACTTCTTCTAGCGCCACACGAATGGCGTCGCTCACCTTTTGCCAGGGCCCGCGCACAGCGCAAAAGCCTTCCAGGCCGCAAACACTTCCAGACGCTTCTTGCAGGCAATCCGCAAGCGCGATCGGTCCGTCCACGGCGATCACCAGATCCGCAACCGAAATAGACTGCGGTGAGCGGGCTAGACCATACCCCCCCGCGGCGCCGCGGCGGGATACCAAAACACCGCTGTTGACCAGCAACTTCAATAGCTTACTCGCACTCGGAAGTGGGACTCCCGTGCGATCCGCGACAACCGCGGCGCTATAAAAGGCGCCAGCATCGCGCGCCATGAAACTGAGCGCGACCACGCCGTAATCCGCCATTCTACTAATCCGAATCATACCTGAATCCTATATAGGACTGATTTCGTACCCTTTAAATAGACGATATTGCGCGGCAGTCAATCACCGACTTGGACGGTAGCCAAATCCGGCCATCCGGCGGTGCGCTGAAGTATCGGCCCGACAAGCATATTCTCGCATTTTCGATCAAGAGACTCGAACGGTTGAATATCCAACTGCCCATCCTCTTCCTGGCCAATTTTTATGCAATTCTGGCCAGATGCGGTATCGCGCGCGGCATTTTATCGTCTCACCCCAGGCCCAATGCACATCTCATGGCTGTGAACACCAGACAGCAACAAATAATTGGTACCGGGCACATGCGCGTCGACAGCACACTGGATGTCTTTGCCCGGAGAAATCATGACGACATCTGTGACCTCGTGCGCTCCGGATGCGGAAGGCAAAACGCCGCCACCAACAATGAAACTGGCAAACCCCAGAAAAAAGAAGATTATCTTTGGCATCTTAAAAGCATATAGCGTCATGGAATCCGACAGATGGCACCACAGTGCCGTAAAGTTCTGGCAGATTTTGACATTCCAGGCGACGCCTGGAAAATACTTCGATCGCTTTCGGTCGACGGGAGAAATAGCGTGAACAAGCCACTTTGGCGCCCTAGCAAAAAACGGCAAGAAACCGCCAACCTGGCTCGCTTCATGAGTCAAGCGGCCCAGCGCTGGGGCGTTATCCTCGATGATTTCGAGACGCTGTACGACTGGTCGATCCGGGAGCCGGAACAATTTTGGCTGTCCCTGTGGGATTTCGCCGGGATAATCGCCGAGACTCAGGGCAAACGTATCCTAGTGGACGGTGGCAAAATGCCCGGCGCGCAATGGTTTCCCGACGCGCGTTTGAACTATGCCGAAAATCTTCTGCGCCGACGCGACGAAGGCGACGCGATCATTTTTTGGGGAGAAGAAAGAGTCCGGCGCCGTCTAAGCTTCGGCGAATTGCACGACCAGGTCTCGCGCCTGACACAGGCGCTCAAAGCTCGCGGCGTCGGGGTGGGTGACCGGGTTGCGGGATATCTGCCAAACATGCCGGAGACAATCATCGCCATGCTGGCCACGGCGAGTCTCGGCGCGATCTGGTCCTCCTGCTCGCCTGATTTCGGCGCCCACGGAGTGCTTGACCGTTTCGGCCAAATCGCACCAAAAGCGCTGATCGCGGCCGAAGGGTATTTTTACGGCGGCAAGCAACTCGATTGCCTAGAAAAATTACGCGAGGTGCTGCCACAATTGCCAAGTGTCGAAACTGTCATCATCGTTCCCTATACCCGCGAGCGCGCGAGCCTCGATGGGCTCTCCGGCGCGGAACACTATTCGGACATCATCGCCGAACAGCCTGGAGGAGATATCGAATTTGCGTCCATGCCATTCAATCATCCGCTCTTCATCATGTTCTCTTCAGGCACCACGGGCGTGCCCAAATGCATCGTTCACGGCGCCGGCGGGACGTTAATTCAACACATCAAAGAGCATGTTTTACATACTGATATAAAAGAAAATGATCGCGTTTTCTACTTTACCACATGCGGTTGGATGATGTGGAATTGGCTGGTCAGCGCGTTGGCCTCCAAAGCGACATTGCTGCTCTATGACGGCGCGCCATTTCAGCCTGACGGCAATGTGCTGTTCGACTATGCGGACGCCGAAGCGATGACCCTGTTTGGCACTTCAGCAAAATTTATCGATGCCGCACATAAAGCCGGCTTGGCGCCACTCAAAACTCACCGATTGGAAAATCTGCGCACCATGACTTCGACCGGCTCACCTTTGTCGCCGGAAAGTTTTGAATATGTATACGCCGAGGTCAAAAATGACATTCACTTGGCTTCCATTTCTGGCGGCACCGATATTGTCTCCTGCTTCGCGCTTGGCAATCCGCTCGGACCAGTATGGGCGGGGGAATTACAGGCGCGCGGGCTTGGCATGCGGGTCGACGTGTTTGACGATGACGGCAATTCCATTCGCGGTCAGAAGGGCGAGCTGGTGTGTACCGCTCCCTTCCCGTCCATGCCGGTCTCGTTTTGGAACGACGTTGACGACGAAAAATACTGCGCTGCCTATTTCGAACGCTTTCCCGGCATATGGCACCATGGCGATTATGTGGCTCTGACCGAGCATGATGGCTTGATCATCTACGGTCGATCCGACGCCGTGTTAAACCCGGGCGGCGTGCGCATTGGCACCGCTGAAATATACCGCCAGGTCGAGCAGTTGCCTGAAGTGGAAGAAGCAATTTGCGTTGGCCAGGACTGGCTGGGCGATGTCCGAGTGGTGCTGTTCGTTCGCCTGCGGGCGGGCATCGCCCTTGACGAATTGCTGACCCGGCGCATCCGCGACCATATCCGCGCCGAATGCACACCCCGCCACGTGCCGGCTAAGGTTATTCAAGTGGCCGACATACCGCGCACGCGCTCAGGCAAGATCACAGAGTTGGCGGTGCGCGCCGTTATTCACGGCGAGGAGGTCAAAAACAAAGAAGCGTTGGCCAACCCCGGTGCCCTGGATCTCTACGCCGGCTTGGAAGAGTTGAAGGAATGAGTGGGGCCCGTTGGGCAGCGTCCGTGATAGCAGAAATGCAATTCCCGAAAAATCACCTCAGGATCGATTTGGCATGGCGCAAGATATAGGCGAGCAGGTCATGCAGAAACTTCTGCAAACCCTGTCCCGAGAAGGTGTCACGAACAGCGCTAAGCTAAGTCATAGTCTCAGCCTGCTCGCCCGCTACCGGGCGCGTGAAATCGGCGGCGCGCTCTACGGCAAAGGCGGCTCGCTCGTGCGATCTGGGCCGTTTCAGGGCATGAAACTGCTGAACCGGTCGTCAGAAGGAAACGTGGCGCCTAAATTGCTCGGCTGTTACGAGCAGGAACTGCATGGCGTGATCGAACGCTGCATCGAAACGCCATATGAATTTGTCGTAAATATAGGGTGCGGCGACGGTTACTACGCTGTCGGGCTGGCGCGTTGCATGCCGAACACTGAGATTAGGGCTTATGACCTCCACAAGGGTCGCCGCGCCCTTTGCAGAGATGCGGCCAAGGAAAACAGCGTCGGTGAGCGGATATCAGTCGGTGCGGAATGCGGTGCCGAAGAATTGACCGCCCTCGCTGGTCGCCACGTGTTGGTGATATGCGACATCGAGGGCGGTGAGCGCGAGTTGCTCGACCCGGAACGCATTCCCGCGCTTAAGGGCTTTGATATTTTGGTTGAACTGCATGAAAATCTGGACAGAGCGCTGCCGGAAACAGTCATCGCACGCTTTGCTGAAAGTCATCGAATAGAGCGCTTTCGGCACCAAAGCCGTGACCCCCACGCTTTTGAGGAACTCGAAAAAATCGGCTCCTTCGATCAGTTTCTGGCGCTTTGGGAAGGCCGCCAAGGCCCCACTCCCTGGTCTTTCATGCGCGCCAAATGAAGAATTCAGCTTAGCAGCCCGAGCAGCCTGCCAGCGGCATCAGCTCAACCTGCCAAACGGCCATTAATAGCGTAATTCAATATGCGCACCACTTGAGCCGGTGTTTCGGCAACCGCCATGGCCGCACCGTCAACCTCTTTCAGAGCGTGACCGAGCGAAGGATCGTGAATTGTGACGATAGATTTGCCCTTGGCGGCGGCATATCCGGCGTCGAAGGCGGCATTCCATTGGCGGTATTTGTCGCCAAACCGCACCACCACCACATCGCTGCGATCGATTAATGTCCGGGTGCGAATGGCGTTGACCTTGGCACCTTTATTGTCGTGCCAAAAACTTTGCGATTCTTCACCGAGGATCACCACGCCGCAATCGTCGCTCGATTCATGATCGGTCACAGGAGAGAGAAATTCAACATCTAGCCCTGCAGAAATTGCGCCCTGAATAATATCCTCGCGCCATCCGCTGTGGATTTCGCCGGAAAGATAGACCGTCCAGCCACTACTAGCCATTTTTGATACCCCCAAATTAGAAAATGAAATTTAACTAGCTCAATTAGTTACAAGACTTATCTAAGAAAAAAGGCGATACCCGTCGAAGGGCCGCATTGGTGAAATTTAGCAGCACAAATGGAGTAACAAAACTGCCAATCATATTTCTTCGCTGCCAAGCGTAGTGGCACCGAAAACAAAGGCAGAGTTTATCCATCTCCGTCGTGGCTGACGCTTCTGATCGCTTAAGCTATGCTGGCCTCACTTTTGACGGCAGACAGAATCCAGCAAAAAATGGCGCTAGCTGTACCGCGAACCAGACACTTAATTCCGCGCCGCCTCCACAGGGGCGACTCCAGGAATGGCTCAATTGCTTGTCGACAGGATGAAGGCCGCGACGATGCCACATAAAGTTGAAATCTTTTATTCGTTCCGCAGTCCGTATTGTTATTTGCTGACTGATCGCTTGACCGTACTAGCGCGCGATTACGACGTCAGGGTGGTGATCCGGCCGGTCTATCCGATCGCCGTCCGCAATCCAGAATTTTTCCGTCGGGTTGATCCGCTTTATCGGCCCTATCACCTGCGCGATTCGGACCGGCTGGCGGAATATTTAAGTATCCCATATCGGCGCCCGCTACCCGATCCCATCGTCCAGGATTTGGCGAGCGGCACGATCGCCGCTGAGCAGCCTTACATACGCCACATCACCCGCATGGCCCAAGCAGCGACGGAATCGGGCTTTGGCCTCGCGTACAGCTCGGCGGTTATGAAACTTCTGTGGAATGGTGCGACGGACAATTGGCACGAGGGCAGCCATCTTTCCAATGCGTGTCAGAAAGCAGGCTTGGATTTCGACGCACTAGACGGCCGCGCGCGGTGCGAGGCCGTGGTGCTCGATTCCGAGATCGAACAAAATCAGGAAGCCCAGCGTGCCGCCGGCCATTGGGGCGTGCCGCTGATGGTATTTGCCGGCGAGCCATTCTACGGCCAGGACCGCTTTGACATTCTGTGCTGGCGATTGTCACAACAAGGATTGCGAAAATCCAATTAGGAGACGACGAAATGCTTATCGAAGAAAAGATTAAAGCCCTCGGGCTTGTGCTTTCTCCACCGCCCGCGCCGGTCGGAAACTACGTCGGCGCTATCACTTACGGCAAACTCGTCTATCTCGCGGGACACGGACCGAGCGACGCGAACGGCAATTACCGCAAGGGTAAGGTGCCAACCGAAGTGTCGATTGACGAGGCCTATGCAGCGGCGCGCATGGTAGGTCTTAATATGCTGTCCACGTTGAAAACCGAAATCGGCGACCTGGACCGGGTGCGGCGCTTCGTCAAGGTTCTCGGCATGGTCAATGCTGCGCCCGATTTTGAACAACAGCCAAAGGTGATCAACGGCTTCAGCGACCTGATGGTCGAACTCTTCGGCGAGGCCGGATGCTGCGCCCGCTCGGCGGTCGGCATGGGCTCACTGCCGTTTCAAATTCCGGTGGAAATCGAAGCGATCGTCGAACTGAAGTAGCGCTTGAATTTTGTCCGCCTTGGCGCTGCTAAATGCTGGTGTCGAGGGTCGGCAGACCGAGCAGCACGCGGCCATAATTTGAGCCGTTGATATCCCAATTTTGGGTCATGTGCGCCTGAGCGCATTTTGTATCCCGAAAGGCGCGCGAGATCGGGTGGTCGTCATAAAGCCCGGCGCCGCCCGCAAGCGAAAACATGATCTCGACGGCGCGCGCCGCGAGATTGCCGGCAAATGTGGCGTCGCCTCGCATCCGGCTCTTGCTCTCGATATCAAGTACCTCGCCCGCCGTAGCCACAGCCATCGCCTCATCGGCACAGGCATAGAGCAGTACCCGCGCAGCATCGAGAGACGCGGCGGCCTCGCCGATTTTGATTTGCGTTGTGCCGTAGTCGATCACCCGTTGGCCCGTAACCCGACCGGTGCGCGCCCGCGTCCGTTCGAGGAAACTTTCGAACGTCGCCCTTGCGTGACCGTAAGCAGTAGAGGACTGAACGACAGAAAACATGGCGAAAGTACCAAGGCGATAAAGCGGGCCTGTATTCAGCTTGGTGCCCGGCGCCCTTCCGAACTTTGATTCATCCACAGTCATCGTGCGATGCGTAGGAATGAACAGGTCTGCAACCGAGACATCGTTGCTGCCGGTCCCTTTGAGACCCATGGTGTGCCACGTATCGTGGATCGTTAGAAGGTCACGCGGAAGGGCGAACATCAGGGATTCACGCGCTTCGCTCTCTTCAAAGGCGGAGAGGATGCACCAGTCTGCGCCCATGACACCGCTGGCAAACGGCCAGCGTCCGGTGAGACGCCATCCGCCATCCACCGGCACCGCCTTGCCGCAGCCCGGTATTAGCACGCCGCAGACGAACGCGCCGGGGTTCTCCCCCCACATGTCGCGCTGCGTTTCTTCCGGAAATTGCCCGATCATGTAATTGTGGATCGTGTACTGCGCCAAGACCCAGCCAGTTGAAGCACAGGCCCCAGCAACAGTGCTGATCACATCCACCAAACCGCCGAAATGAGCCTCGGCACCACCAAAGGCGGCCGGCTGCAGGACCCGGTTCAGCCCGGCGGTTCGCAGCTCGTCGAGTGTGTCATCCGGAAGCCGGCGCAGGCCGTCCGTTTGTTCCGCGCGGGCGCGAATTGCCGGGACAAGGCCCTGAGCGCGCTCCGTCAATTCTTCGCGAGTTCCGACAACGGTTTTTGATTCAGCCATGATTTGCCACTTCGAAATGTTGAATTATCGCACTTCCTTCCCGCAGCATAGCCGAAGAAGCCCGAGGGATCAGGTGGCTTGTGCCGCTTTTTCATCGAGCACGCGATGGATCACTTTTGGCGTCACAAAGATCTACGTGATACGCACACCGTGTACATTTTTTATGGCGTTCACGATCGCCGGGATCGGACTATTCGTCACCATCTCGCCAACGCCTTCGGTGCCGAATAGTCCTATTCTGGATTAGATTTCGAGTGCCGCTCATTTCACCTGCCGCATGTCGGCGGCGCCTAGCATCAGATAGCTCTGAAAATCGCCGGGCGTGATCGATGGTAGCCAATGTGGCGCAATAGTTTCTTGAAGAGCGTATTCGACGCCCATCCGTTTCCAGACCCTCTATGCCGACCTGTCCTGCCCCCCTATAACTGTGCCACGTAATTCGTGATATTTTACGAAGATGAGGAGGTATTTGGATG